>DHLZ01000272.1:2522-3036 GCA_002405515.1 Planctomycetaceae bacterium UBA4655 | reverse complement strand
CGGACCCGACCCGCTCGGCGGACGACGCGGCCGCAAGCTTCGTTCGCACGTCCGCTGGAAGCACCGACGACAGGATCCCGGCCCGCAGGCCGTGCGCCGCGAGCCGGTGGCGAAGTCCGGCGTCGATCGCCTGCTCGTCCACTTCACGCCAGAGCGACTCCTCCGTTTCGGTCTCGTCGGCCCCGAAGCGGACGAAGAGCGTCTCGATGGCGATCGTTCTCGGCATCGGCTTCGTGATGCCGGCGGCCGCTTTCGCGGGGGTGGGATCGGCGACGACAGCGCAGCCGATGCTTGTCGCCATCCACGTCGCCATGGCCGCCATCATGCACGTCGTTGCCGCGCCGATCCGGAACCCGCCGGTGCGATATCGCGATGGATGACTGCGATGAACTGCCATCGGGCGGCTCGCGAGGGCGAAAGGGGCGGGGAGCATAGGAGCGTCGGGTTCGGGGCGTCAACGCCTTCGCCGGACCGGTTTTGAAGGCTCGCCGGGCGGCCGAGTCACTGGGCGGCC
>DHLZ01000272.1:447-2322 GCA_002405515.1 Planctomycetaceae bacterium UBA4655 | reverse complement strand
GCCGAGTCACTGGGCGGCCGAGACGGCGCTTGCGAAGATGGCGAGCCCGGCGCCGTCGGCGGCGGGGTCGAGGCCGTCGCTCCAGCGTCTGCTCGCCCAGGAGGGATGCTGCGTCGCGTCGATGAATCGCTCGGGATGCGGCATCAGCCCGAAGACGCGGCCCGTCGCGTCGCATACGCCCGCCACGTCGGCTTCGGATCCATTGGGGTTGGTGCTCGCGCCGGTCGAGTCCGTGGCGTATCGCAGCACGAGGTGCCCGGCCGATTCGAGCCGACGGCAGGTCTCGGGGGAGACGGTCGTGAACCGGCCCTCGCCGTGGGCAACGGGCAGTTCGAGCCGAGAGACTCCCTGGAGGAAGCCGCAGCGGCCATCGGCCACCTGCAGATGGACCCACCGATCCACGAAGCGGCCACTCGTGTTCGCGGCGAGCGTCGCCTGCGGCCGGCCATCGGGGCCCGGCGGCAGGAGAAGCCCCGTCTGCATGAGCACCTGGAAGCCGTTGCAGATGCCGAGGATGAGGCCGCCGCGGTCGCGGAACATTTCGAGCATGTCACCGAGCCGGACCCGCAGCTCCACCGCGAAGATCCGCCCGCTCGCGATGTCGTCACCGTAGGAAAAGCCGCCGGGGATGCAGACGATCCTGCAGGCGTCGAGCAGTGCCGGCTCCGCGGCGAGTCGGCGGAGCGTCACGCGGACGGTCTCGGCGCCGGCCCGCTCGAAGGCGTGGGCCGTCTCGCGGTCGCAGTTCGTGCCGGGGGCGCGGAGGATGAGGGCCCGTGGCTTCTTCATGCGGAAAAGCTCCGGGAGAGCGACCGCCAGGCATCGGCGAGCGTCACGACCGGGATCCGGGCGAGGTTGCCCGACGAGCCCGCGATCGCGAGCGAGCCGCCCGGCTCCACGGCACCGACGCGGGCGTGCGGCACCCCCGCCATGATCCGTTCGAACGCGGCCCATGACGGCTGCGGAACCTCGCAGAGGAACCTGCCGGGCGTCTCGGTGAAGGCTGCGATCGTGTCACGATCGAGCCCGCCGGCCGCGGCGTCCGACAGTTCGAGCGGAACGGTCGCAAGGTCGACCGATCCGCCGAGCGATCCGCCGATCGCCATCTCGGCCACGGCCGCGAGGAGTCCACCGTCGGAAAGATCGTGGCAGGCGGCGACCAGACCCTCGTCGATCACCCTCGCCACCGCGTGAAACACACTGCGACAGGCGACGGCATCGACCTCGGGCACCCGCGCGGCGGCGAAGCCCCGCTCGCCCGTGAGCAGCCGCTCGATCTGGCTGCCGGCGAGGCAATCGCGGGAGAGCCCGACGATGTAGAGCCCGTCGCCCGCCCGCTTGAAATCGCTCGTCACGCTGCGGCGGACGTCGTCGATCTGGCCCATCGCCGTCGCCAGGAGCGTCGGCGGGATCGAGAGCTCCCGCTGCCGGCCCGCGGCGTCGGTCCAGGTGAAGACGTTGTTGAGGCTGTCCTTCCCGCTCACGAACGGCGCGTCGAAGGCGAGGGCCATGTCGCGGCAGGCGAGGCAGGCCTCGACGAGCCCCCCCATCCCCTCGTCGCTCTTGCATTCGCCCCAGCAGAAGTTGTCGAGCAGCGCGATCCGTTCAGGAGACGCGCCCGTGGCGATCACGTTGGCCATCGCCTCGACGATGCCCCCGGCGGCCATCTGGTAGGGATCGCCCCGGCCGAGCCGGTGTCGCAGACCGACGCCGAGCACGATGCCGCGGGGCCGGCCGAGCACGCCGCGAATGACCGTGCCATCGGCCGGACCCTCGCCCGGCCCGAGGATCGGCTTCACGGCGCTCGCCCCCTGCACCTCGTGGTCGTATTGGCGGATGATCCACTCCTTGCTCGCGACGTCGGGCAGCGCCAAC
>DHLZ01000272.1:0-351 GCA_002405515.1 Planctomycetaceae bacterium UBA4655 | reverse complement strand
CCCTGCACCTCGTGGTCGTATTGGCGGATGATCCACTCCTTGCTCGCGACGTCGGGCAGCGCCAACACGGCGGTCAGCGTCGCTGCCAGATCGATCGGCCGAGGAGGCTCTCGCGGCGGCGTGGCTTCCACCGGCGCCGGCCGCCACCGTGACGATCGCGAGACCTTCGGGCGGCCGTCGTGGAGGAAGCGACAGTCGAGCTCTCCGGCGGGGTTGCCCCCCCATTTCAGCTGCAGCCGTCCGTCGCCTGTGAATCGGCCGATCGCCGTCGCCTCCACCCCTTCTTCACCGGCGATCTCGCGGAGCCGTTGCCAGGCGGCGGGGGGAACGGCGAGCACCATCCGTTCCTGG
>DHLZ01000105.1:1069-2630 GCA_002405515.1 Planctomycetaceae bacterium UBA4655 | reverse complement strand
TAGTTTCCCCGCTGCCGCTGCGTTGTCCTTTCCGGAAGCCCGAGGCGCTAGTTTCCCTGCAGGCGTTGCGTTGAAATTTCCGGAAGCCCGAGGCGCAAGCCGAGAGGGGAGTAGGGGTGGAAGGAACGAGCCGCGTGGCTTCACGACAAACCCGGATGCGTGAGCGGTGTTCGATGACGTGACGTGACCGTCCGCGAGAACGTCAACGCCCCTCTCGGCTCGCGGCTCAGGCTTCCGTATCGACCTCAGGCCCTGATTTCCCGGCCGGCTTCGCTTCGTCGTCGGTCGGTTCGGCCGTAGCAGCGGTCTTCGGCTCGGCGAGCGAGCGGGCGACCGCCTTCGCGGCGAGGATGCCCTCCGCGTCGAGCTTGCCACGGAGGCCGCTGGCCTCGACCGTGTAGAGCCGGCCATTGAGCACGACCGCATAGCTCAGGCAATCAATCGACTCGGTGGCGCCGCCGGTCTTCGTGCGACCTGGGGCGGCCCAGGCGACGCCGAAGTGGTCACCGACCGCGACAGCCGTGGGCCCCCGCCTGAGCGTACTCGTGCCGTCCTTCGTGAAGCGTTCGGCGAGCTGCGTGGCCATCGCCTCGAGGAACGCGGCGTGGCTCTCCTGGCCGACCGACTCGATTCCCGCGGGCGGATCGGCAGCCGTGACCGTCACGGCGGGATAGGGTTTCTTGAAGCCCCGCTGGTACCGCACGAGGTAATCCTTCGACCTCGGCGCCCGATGCCAGCCCTTCGGAGAGGCGACCGAGATACGACCTTCGTCCACCGACACCGCGCTGTCGAGATCGACCGGCGGCAGCTTCTCGTTGGGAAGCATGCCCGGGCCCTCCGGCTTCGAGCATCCGAATCCGGCGGCCATCACGAGGATCGCGGCCGACGACCGGAGCAGCGATCGACGGGCATGCCTCATGGCGTCACTCCGTGATCGGTTCCTTCACGAGCTGCACGAAATGGTGGGACCGGCTCGAGGCGATGAGGTCGGCGGCCTTCTTTTCGGCGGCCTTCTTGTCGGCGTACTCGAACACCACGAGCCGCTTCATCGCCTGGTTGAAGACGCCCCAGTAGGCCTTCATGCGGGCCTCCTTCACGACCTTCTTGCGGGTCGGCTTCTTGGCGGCCGACTTCTTGGAGGCGACGGCCTTCTCCTTCTTCGGGGCCTTCTCGGCCTTTTCCTTGGGGGCCTTCTTCGCGGTCTTGCCGCGGGCCTCAGCCGCGTCCGCCTGGGCCCTCAGTTCCTTCCGATTGACGACTTTACGTGCCATGAGCAGTTCTGTTCCTCTTCGCGCGTGGTGGGTGGCCGCGGAACGGCCGTTCGAGGGACGAAGTATAGCGACTGGACCGGGATGTAGAATGCGGCGGGAAGCGGCGGTGCCGCGGACTGGAGTGACGGATGACGCAAGCGATCCTGGAGCCCGGCCTGGCCGGGCCTTTTCCCGCCTACCGCAGCCTGGACGACGCCGCGCTTTCCGAGCGGATCGAGGACGTCCGTCATCGGATGGGACCGAAGCTCGTGATCCTCGGCCACCACTACCAGCAGGACGGCGTGATCGCC
>DHLZ01000105.1:504-925 GCA_002405515.1 Planctomycetaceae bacterium UBA4655 | reverse complement strand
TGCTCGATGGCCGACATGGCGGCGATCCACCAGGTCGAGGATGCCTGGGCCGACCTCGGCACGGCGATCGACACCTCCGACATCACGCCCGTCACCTACATCAACTCCGCCGCCAGCCTGAAGGCCTTCTGCGGCCGGCACGGCGGCATCGTCTGCACGTCGAGCAACGCCCGCGCGGTGCTCGAGTGGGCCTTCAAGAGAACCCGGCGGGTGCTCTTCTTCCCCGACCAGCACCTCGGACGGAACACCGCGCGAAAGATGGGGATCCCGCTCGAAGAGATGTGCGTCTGGAACCCGCACGACCCCACGCTCGGCGGCAACTCCCGCGAGCGGCTCGCGCAGAGCCGGGTCGTGCTCTGGCAGGGGCACTGCAGCGTGCACGCGATGTTCCGGCCGGAGCACGTCGATGCGATGCGGACGA
>DHLZ01000105.1:0-210 GCA_002405515.1 Planctomycetaceae bacterium UBA4655 | reverse complement strand
CCGAGCAGACGATCCGGTTCCTCTCCCCCGTCGTGTGCATGTGCGCGACGATGTACCGGATCGATCTTGCGCACCTCTGCTGGAGCCTCGAGCACCTCGAGCAGGGCACGCCCGTGAACGTCATCACGGTCGACGACGAGACCGCGAAGTGGGCCGTGACCGCGCTCGAGCGGATGCTTGCGGTGAGCTAGTGTCCTGAATCGGAAATTC
>DHLZ01000050.1:394-9274 GCA_002405515.1 Planctomycetaceae bacterium UBA4655 | reverse complement strand
GCACTACCCGGGTTTGGGCCAGGCGTTCGTCGCCGTGCTCGAGCACAACGGCATCGGCGGCTTCGGCGACCCCAGGCAGGTGGCCGCAGGCATGCCGATGTTTTCGGAGGGGGATCTCGACGGGGCGAGGCGACTGGCCCGTAGGAACGTGCGAATCCTCTCCGAGGCGGTGCGGCAGGGCTATCGGATCGTGGCCACGGAGCCGTCGGCGGTCACCTGCATCACGCACGACTATCCGTTGCTCGTGGACGACGAAGAGACGAAGCGGGTGGCGGACGCCACCTGCGACGCGACCACCTTCCTCTGGGAGATGCACCGCGAGGGGCGGCTGCGGCTCGATTTCGCCCCCGTGTTTGCGAGCGTCCTCTATCACACGCCCTGCCACGTGCGGATGCGGAGCGGACGCAGCCCGTCGGAGCACCTGCTCGGTCTCGTGCCCGGGCTTTCGCTGAAGGCCGACGACCACGGCTGCAGCGGCATGGCGGGCACGTTTGGCCTCGCGCGGGAGCACTACCGGACGAGCCTCCGCGCCGGATTCCCGCTCGTCGCCGCGATGCGTGATTCTGGGATCGCCGCGGGAACGACCGAGTGCACCGCCTGTCGCCTTCAGATGGAGCAGGGCACGACGAAGCCCACGGTCCATCCGGTGAAGCTGCTCGCGAAGAGCTACGGCTGCCTCGACGGCGTCGGCGACCTGCTCGGGGCCACGAGCGGCCGGCTCGTCGTGAGTTGAACGGGCCCCCGGTGTTGTCGTGTTGGCGTCGTCGGCGGGTGGTACATTCGACTGCGTGAAGGACCAAGGAATGCTTCGATGGTCGTCGTGAACCTGTTCGCCGGAATGGCCGAATCGGCCGGAACCCGCCGGCTCGACCTGGAATGGGCGGGCGGGTCGGTCGCCGAACTCCGGCGGCGGATCCGGGACCGCATCCCGGCGGTCGCGGAACTGCTCGCCCGCAGCGCCGTCGCGGTTGGAAACAGCTACGCCGCCGACGCGGACCATGTTCCCGGAGATGCCGACGTGGCGATCATCCCGCCGGTGAGCGGAGGCTGAGGCGAAAGCAGATGGATGCTCCGAGAAAAGGCGGGGTCTCGCTCGTGCACGGAGCGATCGACCAAGCGGCGCTCCTGGCATCCGTGGCCGACCCCGACGCCGGCGCGACGGTGCTTTTCCTGGGCACGACTCGGCGTCACACGGGCGACGCCGTGACGGAGCGGCTGGAGTACGAGTCGCACGAGCCGATGGCGGTGCGCGAGCTCGCCCGCCTGCGGGATGCCGCCGTGGGGAGGTTCTCCCTCGCCGGCTGCGGGATCGTGCACCGGCTCGGCATGGTCGGGGTCGGTGAGGCGAGCGTCGCCGTGGCCACGGCGGCGGCCCACCGACGCGAGGCCTTCGCGGCGGCCGAGTGGGTGATGGAGGAGATCAAACGCAGCGTGCCGATCTGGAAGTGCGACGAGTCTGCCGCCGGCGAGCGGCGATGGGTGCATCCCGAGACCGTGTTCGACGGGGGGGCGTCATCATGACATCGTTCGCCGAAGCAACGATGGGGCCACGCGGCGGCACGGCTCCTCGACTGATCGACGGTTTTGGCAGGCTCCACACCGATCTGCGGGTGAGCGTGACCGACCGCTGCAATCTCCGCTGCACCTACTGCATGCCGCTCGACGCCACGTTCAAGCCAAAGAGCGAACTCCTGTCGTTCGAGGAGATCGAACGGGTCGTGCGGATCGCCGTAGGTCTCGGGATCCGATCGGTCCGGCTCACCGGGGGCGAGCCGCTCGTGCGGAAGGATCTCCACATCCTCGTTCGATCGCTCGCGGCGATCGAGGGTATCGAGGATCTCTCGCTCACGACGAACGGCCTGCTGCTCGCGGCCCAGGCCGGGGATCTCGCGAGGGCCGGGCTGTCGAGGCTCAACGTGAGCCTCGACAGCCTGCGAGACGAGGTGTTCGAGTCGATCGCCCGCACCCGTGGGCTCTCGGAGGTTCTCGAGGGCCTTGCCGTCGCCAAGCGGACCGGCTTTCGATCGATCCGGATCAACGCCGTCTCGCTCCGCGGTCTTTCCGAGCTGGAGATCGTGCCACTGGCCGAGTTCTGCCGCCGCGAGGGCTTCCACCTGCGATTCATCGAGTTCATGCCGCTCGACGCGGAGCGGGCCTGGTCCGACGTGCGGGTGCTCACCGGTGAGGAGGTGAGGCGGATCCTCGAATCGCGGTTTGGGCCGCTCGAGCCGGCGCGGCCGACCGATCCTGGGCAGCCCGCCGTCGATTACCGGTATGCCGATGGCGGGCCGGATGGTGATGGCGGCCTTGTCGGCTTCATCGACCCGGTGTCGCGGCCGTTCTGTGACCGCTGCGATCGGCTGCGGCTCACGGCCGACGGGCAGTTTCGCAACTGCCTGTTTTCCACGACCGAGTGGGACGCGCGGGCCGTGCTCCGATCGGGCGGCGACGACGCCGAGATCGCGAGGCTGCTTTTGGAATGCGTCGCAGCGAAGCGGGCGGCGCACGGCATCGGTTCGCCGGAGTTCGAGCGGCCGGCACGGTCGATGTACCAGATCGGAGGTTGAATGGACCGGTTAGATTCGTCGCCTCGGCGAAGGTATCTCGACAATGCGGCGACGAGCTGGCCGAAGCCCGAGTGCGTCTGGGACGCCTGGGAGCGGGCGGCGAGGGACAACGGCGTCGCGCCGGGCCGCGGCGGCTACCGCGAGGCGATCGACGCGGATCGGCTCCGCCACGACGCCCGTCTCACGGCGGCGAGGCTCGTCGGCTGCCGGGATGTCACGCGAATCGCGCTGCCGGCGGCCGCGACGCTCGGTCTCAACATGGCGATCCACGGGCTCGTCGAATCGGGCGACCACGTCATCGCCACCGCGGCCGACCACAACGCGACGCTCCGGCCGCTGAACGCCCTCGCGATGTCCGGCACGATCCGGCTTTCCGTCGTTCCGTGCGACGGCACGGGGCGTGTGGATCCGGCGGCGATCCGAGCGGCCGTGGCTCGCGACACGCGGTGGGTCGTTGTCTCCCACGCCTCGAACGTGACGGGAGCGGTGCAGGACGTCGCGGCCATGGCGTCGATCGCGAAAGCCGCGGGAGCCGGCGTGATCCTCGATGCGTCGCAGACGCTCGGCGTTCTCCCCATCGACGTCGATGCGCTCGGCGTCGCCTGTCTCGTGGCCCCGGCGCACAAGTGGCTCCTCGGCATGCCGGGCCTGGCCGTTCTCTTCCTGCGAGCAGGGGTCGAGCCGAGGACCATCATTCAGGGCGGAACGGGCACCGCGAGCGAGAGCCTCGAAATGCCGCAAAGCGTCTGCGACCGCTTCGAGGCCGGCACGCCGGACCTGCCGGCCCTGGCCGCCTTCACTGCGGCGGCGAGATGGAGGGAGCAGCAGGGCGTCACCGCTGCGAGTCCGTGTCGATCGCTCGCCGACGGCCTCGCGGAGGCGCTCGCGCGGCTGCCCGGCGTTCGGGTCGTCGCGGCAGAGGTCGGGCCGCCGATTGTGAGTTTCACGCTGACGGGCTATGCTCCCGCGGAAGTCGCGGCGGCTGTCGAGCAGTTGGCCGGCGTGCAGGTGCGGTCGGGGTTCCACTGTGCCGCGCTCGTGCATGCCGGAATCGGCACTCCGGAGGGCACGGTGAGGGCGAGCGTCGGAGCCTTTAACACCGCCGAAGACTGCGACGCGCTGGTCGGCGCCGTGGCCCGGTTGGCGTCGTCGCTCAGCTGATGGAAGGTCCATCGGTGTTTCATGGCGATCGGCAGCGACAGGGCGAAGGAGACGGCGTCATGGCAGGAGCGGGTGGAACGTCATCGGCGAGCGAGTCGTCAACGGCCGAAAAGGCCGTCTGGTATGCCGGGGGGCTGCGATTCCAGTGCACGCAGTGCGGCGACTGCTGCTCGGGCGGCGAGGGCTATGTCTGGGTGAACCAGGCGGAGATCGATGCGATGGCCGAGCGACTAGGCACTACATCGGCCGAGTTCGAAGCGACCCATGTGAAGCGTGTCGGCGTCCGGCGGTCGCTCAAGGAGCGGCCCGACGGCGACTGCGTGCTGCTCGACGAGAAGACCCGCAAGTGCACCGCCTACGAAGATCGGCCGAGGCAGTGCCGCACCTGGCCGTTCTGGGATTCGAACCTGCGGTCGCCGGCATCGTGGGCAGAGGCCGCCGAAGCCTGCCCCGGCTGCAACAAGGGGCAGATCGTGCCGCTCGAGTCGATCGTCGAGCAGGCCGCCAAGATCCGGATCTGAAGTTCTTCTGGCTGACTGTGTACCTGGCCGTGGAGAAGTCCTCGGGCTCCTCGACGTCACCCATCTGGCCGTGAGCCCCGGCAGGGCGTTCGTCCACGGCCTGCTAGAGAATGCCGCCGTGGGTGCGGTATGGCGTCATATGGGAAGGCTGGTCGAGGAACCAGATTCGCTCCCACTCGTCGGTGATGGCGCGCAGGTCTTCCGACGTGTAGATAAGCTGCTGCGCCCGGCGGATCGGGTCGCCGGAGTAGAGCGGAATGAGGCAACCGGAAGACGAGGACAGCACGGTTGCCGCGGCGACCATCCAGGCCGCCGTTCGCATCGGTCCAGACCGCATCGTGAATCCTCCTTGATCGAAGACCGGGGGAAATACCAGATCCCCGTCCTACGAATCGACTCCGTTTGATTCTTTCGGCCTGGTTCCCGTCATGGGGGCCGAATACATTTCCCCTAAATCGCCTCGTCGGCTTGCGTCGTGTCATCGGCAACAGCGCCGTTGAACGAGCGAACCTTGGCCTCCATCTCCTTGCCAGCCTTGAAAATCACGACGTTTCTAGCCTCGACGGGCACTTTCTCCCCCGTACGGGGGTTTCTGGCCATTCTTGGCTCCCGTCGCCTGATCTGGAAAACACCGAAGTTTCGCAGTTCCACCCGGCCATCCCTTACGAGCGTCTCGACCAGTGCGTCGAAGGTCGTTTGCACCAGTTCCTTCGTGCGGAGCCTGGGAAGCCCGATCTGCTCCGAGATGTTGTTAACGATGTCTTTTTTGGTCACTTCCCCTGCCTCCGCTCGCGACGAAGCGAGTCCGAAGCCTAGTCGTGGCAAGGGTTAAAGTCAACGAACGGCGGGCTGAACGGCGCGAGCCGCCCGGTCCTTGGGGGAAGATCGGTTGTCAGGCCCGCAAACTTGATCCATTTGTCACGACCCGCAGGACCGGTCCGCTCGGCCATCCGCCAGGCTCCCTTGGGGGTTTGCTGAAACCCACTACACTCGCCAGTCCACCAAAGCACCCTGTTCCCACGACATGTCCTCGACTGTTTCAACGCCAGGCCAGATCCGACACTCCGGGCACCCCGACGTTCCCGAGATCGACCTTGCGGTCGACCTCGGCCGGCTACGGCTGCCCAATCCAGTGATGGTCGCATCCGGGACGTTCGGATACGGCAAGGAGATGGCTGGATTCGTGCCGGTGGAGCGGATCGGTGGCGTCGTGCCCAAGACGATCACGCCGCTTCCGCGAAAGGGAAACCGCCCCTGGAGGACTGTCGAGACCTCGGCGGGGCTCCTCAACTCGATCGGGCTCGACAACGACGGCGTCGAGGCGTTCGTCGAGAAGCAGCTGCCCTGGCTCGCCGCCTGCGGGGCGCCGGTGGTCGTGAGCATCGCGGGCGCGAATCAAGACGAATTCATCGCCCTCGCCTCTCGGCTCGACGGAGTGCCCGGCATCGCGGCGCTCGAGCTCAACATCTCCTGCCCGAACGTGAGCCATGGCGTCGACTTCGGCACCGATCCCGAGGCCTGCCGCAGCGTCGTGGCCGGGGTCCGCAACGCTACGTCGCTGCCGATCCTGGCGAAGCTCACGCCGAACGTCACCGATATCGTCTCCGTGGCCCGCGGCGCGGCCGACGGTGGTGCCGACGGCGTCACGCTCGTGAACACCTGCCTGGGGATCGTCGTCGACTGGCGGCGGCGCAGGCCGCTGCTGGGCAATGGGCTCGGCGGATTGAGCGGTCCGGCGATCAAGCCGATCGCGCTGCGGTGCGTGCACCAGGTTCGCCAGAAGCTCGACATCCCGATCGTGGGCGTCGGCGGCATCATGACGATCGACGACATCATGGAGTTCCTCGTGACCGGCGCCTCGGCCGTACAGATCGGCACGGCCAATTTCGCCGACCCGACCGCCGCGGCCAGGCTGCTCGACGCCCTGCCGGTGGCGGTGGCCGAGGCGGGGGCTGCGTCCGTCCGGGACGTCGTCGGGACGCTGCGGCTCGATGGGCCGCAGGCGACGTGCGGCGAGGAAAATAAGCGGGGGGATGAGACACCATGAGCGGCTCCGACGCCTCCGGAAAGGTTCCGTCCGTCCGTTCGTCCCGGATCCTCTCGGGGATCCAGCCGACGGGCCGGTTCCACTGGGGTAACTATTTCGGTGCGATCCGGCAGTACATCGAACTGCAGACGACGGGCGACGCCTTTTACTTCATCGCCGATCTGCATGCGCTCACGACGGTCCGCGAGCCGTCGAGGCTGCGCGAGCTCGTCCGGGATGCCGCGATCGATCTCTTGGCGCTCGGGCTCGACCCGGCCCACGCGACGCTCTTCGTGCAGTCGGACGTGCCTGAGGTGACGGAGCTTACCTGGCTGCTGCTCACCGTGACGCCGATGGGGCTGCTCGAGCGGTGTCATGCCTACAAGGAAAAAAAGACGAAGGGGCTCCCGGCGGACGCGGGGCTCTTCACCTACCCCGTGCTCATGGCGGCCGACATCCTCGCCTACGACGCGACGACCGTTCCGGTGGGCGAGGACCAGGTGCAGCACATCGAGGTCTGCCGCGATCTCGCTGGCACGTTCAACCATCACTACGGCGACGTTTTCGTTCTGCCGAAGGCAAGGGTGCTCGATGGATCGGCGAAGGTGCCCGGCACCGACGGCCAGAAGATGAGCAAGAGCTACGAAAACACGCTCGATCTCTTCGAGACGCCTGCCTCGCAGAAGAAGAAGATCATGCGGATCACGACCGACTCGCGGCCGATGGAGGAGCCAAAGGATCCCGAAGCGGACCACCTCTTCGCCCTCTACCGGCTCGTGGCCACGCCCGAGGAGACGGCGGCCATGGCCGAGACCTACCGTCGCGGAGGCTTCGGCTACGGCGAGGTGAAGAAGGCGGTTGCGGCCGTGGCGGAGCGGTTCTTCGCCGACGCAAGAGCGCGGCGGGAGACGATTGCGGCCGATGACGGCCTCGTGGAGAAGGTTCTCGCCGACGGAGCCGATCGGGCCCGGTCGCAGGCGGCGCGGGTGCTCGACCGGGCCAAGCGGGCTTGCGGCCTGTCGCTGCGGAAGGCGGGCCGGGCATGAAGATCCTGGGAGTCGGCACCGACATCACCGAATGCCTTCGCATCGCGCAGATGATCGAGCGGCACGGCGAGCTATTCATCGGCCGCGTCTATACGCCCCACGAGATCGAATACTGCCGCAGTCGTCGGATGGCGACCCAGCACTTCGCGGGCCGCTGGGCCGCGAAGGAGGCCGTGCTCAAGGCCCTTGGCACCGGCTGGCGGCGGGGCATCAGCTGGCGGGACGTCGAGATCCGGAACCTGCCGAGCGGCCAGCCGGTCGCGATCCTTCGTGGCGGCACGGCCGAGATCGCGGCGGAGCGAGGAATTCGCTGCGTCTTCGTGAGCATCTCCCACTGCCGTACCAATGCGACGGCCTACGCCGTTGCCGTTGACGAGCCGCCCGGGGCTGAGCGGGAAGAATGACGGATGGATCAGCAACACCCGACGTCATGCCTCACCACTATGCCTCACCACTGTGCGGCATCATTCCTATGCGGTCTATTCCGGTGCGAACCCCGCTTGCTCGCCGCATGAAGGGTAGCCAGCACGACGAAATATGCGGTGATAAGGCCGGTCTGCATCCAATAGGCGAGCGTTGAACGACCATCCAGCAACGCTCCCAGTTCATCAGAAGCATTGACGGCGCTCAGGCCGAGCACGGTTACGCCAATCGCGGTAATCGCAGCGGGAACCGCGGTTCGATGCAAAGCTGCGTTCGCGAAGAGGCAGATGTATGCCACGACCGAGAAGGAGATGATCTTGTCTTGATACGCATGGAAAGGAACGTCGTAGTAGATGAACAGCAGCGGGTATCTCAGGCCGAAGAAGTGAGCCATTGCCATGCAGCAGAAGTAGGCTGCGCCGGCCCACAGGGCGAGGCCAAGCAGCACAGGGGGCGGATCGCTGTTGCTCATCGAATGTTGTGACGCCGGACGCAACTTCACCTAGCCGCCACGCATCCGAACTGACTGACGAACTATGGTCGAAGATCGAGCCACTCATCCCGAAGCGGAAACCTTCGAAGAAGGGGGGCGCAAGCGCGTCGAGGATCGCCGGTGCTTCGCGGGCATCCTGTGGGTACTTCGCAGCGGTGCACGTTGGAAAGATCTTCCTGCACAGTACCCGTCGCTAGCGACGTGCTGGCGGCGATTGCAGATGTGGGAGGACGCAGGCGCCTGGCTGGACCTTTGGAGGAAGTTTCTCGGGGAACTCGACGAGGAAGGCATCCTGTCGTGGGATGAGGCGCTCAGCGACGGGACGTTCTCGCCCGCAAAAAAAGTGTCATTCGGCGCTTCAAAACCAGCCAGCGCCGGTTCAGTCCCGGCCGGGAAAATCGGCGCATTGGATGGTTTTGAAACCGGCTCGCCGGCGACCCTGAGCCGCCGCGAGACCGTTCCCCGGTCGATCCCAAGCCGCCGTGCGATCTCACGACAGGACAATCCTGCCGATCGTAGTGAATGAATCGCCTCGACCATCATCATCTTCAGCACATTCGCCATAACAGGCCTCCTTCTGCGGCTATGCCGCTAGAAGACCTGTAGGTCAGAATGCTCGGTGATGATGGCCGGGATCAGGCGC
>DHLZ01000050.1:0-209 GCA_002405515.1 Planctomycetaceae bacterium UBA4655 | reverse complement strand
CAGGCGCCGATCACTGGCCGGTTATGCGCGCCGACTGACATCATCGCGATCGTCGCGACTCGGAGGCGGTACGCGCTCGGCACGTTTTTCAACGCTTCCGGTGCGCTGCGACACGCCGCCCACACATCTCCGTCCGCACCCTGCAGGGCTTCCCGCCCACGTCGCCAGGGCCGATCACCGCCAACGGGACGCCGTCCCGCTCTCCCTGC
>DHLZ01000199.1:8630-20280 GCA_002405515.1 Planctomycetaceae bacterium UBA4655 | reverse complement strand
ATCATCGGCACGCTCGTCGGCCTCCTGCTGCCGGCCGTGCAGGCGGCCCGGGCCGCTGCACGACGGACGCAGTGCTCGAGCAACATGCGGCAGGTGGGGCTTGCGATGGCGCAGTTTTGTGACGCGCATCGCGGACGTTTCCCGGACAATTCGCACACGAACGCGACTGGTTCCTGGATCTACACAATCGCCCCCTTCATGGAAGACGTCGATGAAATCCGCATGTGCCCCGATGACAAAAAGCGAACAGAACGGCTGGCGATGAAGATGACCAGTTACGTTCCCAACGCCTACCTGACCGATGAGCCAACCGGGTACCCGTCGCGCTACATCGTTACAAATTTGAACAAGATCCAGGAGCCGTCGAAAACGCTCGTCGCATTCGAAATATCGGACGCAAAGAATGTCACCTCGACCGACGATCACGTCCACAACCACGATTGGTTCACGCTATCAACGGTAAGCCGCCGGACCGTCTTCTCCGAAATTATTCAGGACATGGCGGTCGATCGCCACAGCGGTATTTCGCATGTCCTTCTCGCCGACTGGCGGGTGACCGCGATCGAGTCCGCGCTGATCAGCGATTGGGCCTCTTCGCAGAACCGCGACAACAACTTCTGCCTGCCCGGTCGCTTCGTCATCCGTTGAAAATCGCACGTTCGTTTCACCTTGGGAGACCATCATCATGTCCCGCAGGAAGAATCATTTCCCGATTCTGTTGACTACATGCTTCGCAATCGTGCTCAGCGTGTCTCCCGCATCGGCGGACACGGTGCATTTTGACGTGCTCCTCACCGGAAGTTCCGGCAACCTCATTACCGGCGGTTACAACGACGACTTAAGTACGGGAATTGCGCCGATGCGGGTGTTTTCCGGAGAAGCTGTCAGTTCCGATGGTGATCCCGCCGCGTCCGACGACGAACCGGGGTTTCGGGCGCCGAACCAAACTTTCTTGAATTCCCCCGGCATGACGCCTACTGCGAAATTGTCGGCATTGCCAGGCAATACAAATCTGCTCTTCAGGCTCGTGCCCATGACGATCAGCGGCACGAATCGAAATCTGTTTTTTTGGGATGGCACCGGGGCAGTGAATTTCGGACCCCTGTCGTCGGGCTATGGACTAAGCCTTGCGGGTGATTTTGGATCTGCGTCCATCACCGGCGCATCGAATTCATCGAGTCTTGAATTCGTGCTCAAGACAACGTCCGCGGACGGAAGCCTTGATCCCGGGCATCCTCATTTCACGACCAAGATTGACAATGCCGGTGCCACGCCTGCGCAGGGCTTCTACCTGTTTTCCATGCAGTTCTCGATATCCGGCCTGTCCGCGTCTGTGCCGGCCTACTTTGTCTATGGAGTCTATGACGCTGGCTCGCTGCCCAATTTTGAGCAATTCGACCTTGCTCATGCCGCGGCGGAGACCTGGGTTGAGAACAATCTGGTCGCCGTCCCCGAGCCGTCGAGCGTGGTCCTGGCCGGGCTGGGCGTGGTTGGTCTCGTCGGTGCGGAGCTGCGGCGGCGGATGCGGAGGCAGCGGAAGCTGGCGTCCGTGGCTCCGCAAGCCTGAAACGGTTCCGCACGTCCAACGTGCCGCGGCTGTATTCCGTGGCTCTGTGCCGCAGGCCGTCTCTGTGCCGCAGACGGTTACGTGCCGCAGAATGTGCGGTAGCAGCTCGTCGTGGGTGGTGGCGGTTCGGCATAGGCCGCCGCCGCCGCGTCGGGCTGATAGGGTGAGGCGAGCACCGCGAGCAGCCGGTGGGTGGCGGCGAGCGGATCGGTCTCGGCCGCGTTTAATCCAAAGCTCCCCTCGCCCGTGGCGGCGGCCAGGGCTTCCTCCACCCGATGGTTGCGAGGAATCACCCAGGGGTTCACGGCCGCCATCCGCGCGGCCGTAATGTCCTGCGGCCGCCCCTCCCGGCCCAGCCGTTCGAGCCAGCGGGCCTGCCATGCGGCAAACGCCGGCTGACGATACCAGTCGTTTGCCGCCCGCTCGGCAGTGATTGGTTCGATCATCGAGCCCAGATCGCGAAACGTGTTCGTCCAGTCGGCCCGGGCCGCGTGCATCCACGCGAGCAGCTCCGCGACAAGCTCGCCGTCGCCCGGCTCCTCGGTCTCGAGCCCGAGCTTCGCCCGCATCCCGGAAAGCCAGGCCCGCTCGAAGGCGGCTGAAAATCCCCGGATCGCGTCGGTGGCGATCGCGATCGCCGTGTCGGCATCCGGATCCAGGAGCGTCAGGAGCGTCTCGGCGAACCGTGCGAGATTCCACTGGGCGATCGCGGGCTGATTGCCGTAGGCATAGCGGCCATGGGCGTCGATCGAGCTGAAGACGGTGGCGGGATCGTAGGCGTCCATGAAGGCACACGGGCCGTAGTCGATCGATTCGCCGGAGATCGCCATGTTGTCGGTGTTCATCACGCCATGCACGAAGCCCACGTGTTGCCATCGGGCGATCAGCGCCGCCTGCCGGTCGATCACGGCGATGAGGAACTCACGGTATCGCTCCGGGCCATCGGCGGAAATCTCGGGGTAGTGCCGGGCGATCGCATGATCGGCAAGCGACCGCAGCGTGTCGGGATCGCGGCGGGCGGCGTACTCGAACGTGCCGACGCGGATGTGGCTTGCGGCGACGCGGGTGAGCACCGCGCCGGCGAGCGGCGTATTGCGATAGACCGTCTCGCCGGTCGTGACGACCGCGAGGCTCCGCGTGGTCGGGATGCCGAGGGCGTGCATCGCCTCGCTGATGATGTATTCGCGGAGCATCGGCCCGAGTGCCGCCAGGCCGTCGCCGTTCCGGGAAAACATCGTCCGCCCAGCCCCCTTGAGCTGGATGTCGAACCGCCCGCCCGAGGGAGAGAGCTGCTCGCCGAGCAGGATCGCCCGGCCGTCGCCGAGCATCGTGAAGTGGCCGTATTGGTGGCCCGCGTAGGCCTGGGCGATCGGCTCGGCCCCGGCGGGCAGGGCCTGGCCGGAAAAGACCGCCGCCGTGGCCGCGTCGGCGGCATCGCCGCAGGAAAGTCCGAGCGATTCCGCGAGGCGCCGGTTGAGGATCGACACCCTCGGCGCGCGAAATCGGGCCGGCTGGGCGGCCGCAAAAAGCGTGTCCGGCAGCCGGGCGAACGAGTTGTCGAGGTTCCAGCCGGTCGGGCCGCCCACGGGGATCTCCTTTCGTTTGGCCGGGATTTTCGCCGCCACAAGGCCGTTCGGTTAACAGGTCGGGGCCGGTGCGGTTCTCCCGAAGTGAACGGATGCGCCGGCCGATAATAAGAAGTGCCGACGGGTTCGCCACTCTCACCGAATCGTATCAGCCTTTGCAGTTTCGGCCGTTTCAGGAACGGTCACTTTCAGGGGAGCGACGGGCGTGCTGGATTCCTGCACGCGGCTTCCCACGTGCGACTGTCAGGAAGCCACTACCGTGATTGCATCAGTCAAACAGTTTGCGGCACGCATCGATCGCAAGCCGGGCCGTGGTGATCTCAAGCCGGGCCGGGCCGTTCGCAAGTCGAGCCGTGCTGATCTGAAGCAGAGCCGTGCTGATCTGAAGCAGAGCCGGGCTGATCTGAAGCAGAGCCGGGCCAAGCCCAAGCGGCCCGTCTCTGCCAAGACGCTCGCGAGGCGGAAAGCCGTCCTCGAGCGGCGACGGCAGGAATTTTTCCAGCGGCCGATCGAGTATGTTCCCTGCCGACAGTTTCTGAAGAAGGATGCGGAGAAGCTCGCGAGCACGCCTCCCGAGGCGGCGAAGATCCCGCTCGACCAGCGGGCGGCCCAGGCGACGCCCACCGGCTCGCTCACGCCGTACGTCGCCGAACTCTACCGCACCCGGCTGCTCTCGAAGGATGAGGAGCAGTATTACTTCCGCCGGATGAACTGGCTGAAGTTCCGTGCCGCGACCGCGAGGGGCCGGCTCGACCGCAAGCGGGCCACGCTCCGCCAGATCCGCGAGATCGAGAGCTGGCTCGACGAGTCGGAGACCGTGAAGTCGATCATCATCTCCTCCAACCTCCGGCTCGTCGTCTCGATCGCGAAGAAGTTCGTCGATCCCAACAACTCGTTCGAGGAGCTGGTGAGCGAGGGCAACGTCGCCCTCATCCGCTCGGTCGAGAAGTTCAACTTCGCGCTCGGCAACCGGTTCAGCACCTACGCGACCTACGCGATCCAGCGGATCTTCTTCAGGCTCACGAAGAAGGTCTGGCAGCAGCGGCAGCGGTTCGTTTCCGACGACGCCGTGCTTGCGGGCATGTCGTCCCAGGAGGATCCCGAGCATCGACTGACTCCGAATCAGGTCGATTCGCTCAAGGAGACGTTCGCCGCCTTCCTCGAGGCGCTCGAGCCGCGGGAGCGGGAGATCGTCGTCGCCAGGTTTGGCTTCGACGGCCGCGAGCCGCGAACCTTCCGGGAGCTCGGGGCCGAAATGGGTGTCTGCAAGGAGCGGATCCGGCAGATCCAGGGACGGGCGATGGAGAAGCTGCGGGCGATGGCCGACGAGGTCAAGCTCGGGCAGACCGTCGACAACTGGCTCTAGCGGGGTTCCATGCAGCGGGTCTTCATCCTCGGCGGATCGGGCGGCATCGGCACGGCCCTGGCACGGTCACTCGTCGCCGACGGTCACCGCGTGTTCCTTGCGGGCCGTAACGCCACCGGCGTGTCGTCGCTCGCCGCGGAGCTCGGCATGCCCTGGGCGATCGTCGAAGGGACCGACCCCGACGCCGTCGATGCCTCCGCCGACACGGCGGCGAGCGAGCTTGGCGGCCTGACGGGAATCGCCTGCTGCGTCGGGTCGCTCCTGCTCAAGCCCGCGCACCTGACGACCACCGCCGAATGGCGGGCCACGCTCTCGGCCAATCTCGATTCCGCCTTCGGATGCGTGCGGGCGGCGGGCCGGCTCATGAAGACCGACGGAGGATCGGTCGTGCTCGTCTCGAGCGCGGCCGCCCGGATCGGCCTCGCCAACCACGAGGCGATCGCCGCCGCGAAGGCGGGGATCATCGGCCTCGTCCTCTCGGCGGCGGCGACCTACGCCCGGCAGCGGATCCGATTCAACGCGGTCGCCCCCGGCCTCACGCGGACGCCGCTCACGAAGGGGCTCGTGGCGAGTGAGCTTGCGGAGAAGGCCTCGATCGGGATGCACCCGCTCGGTCGGCTCGGCGAGCCGGAGGAGGTGGCCGCCGCGATCGCCTGGCTGCTCGACCCCCGGCAGGGCTTCGTGACGGCGCAGGTGATCGGCGTCGATGGCGGCCTCGCCGACGTGAAGGCCCGGTGAGGGGCCAGCCTGTCACCGTCGACGCTTGTCAACGCTGCTGGTTCGGGGCTGCCCACGCCACGTCTCCGGACGTTCACTGCGGCCCTCCGGGCCTGCGTTCACTGCATGTCCGCTTCGCTTCGCCCTCCATGGCTGCGCTCGCTCCCATAGCCCGGCGACATGGCACGGGCAGCCCCTCACGGTCAAACGTGGCGGTGACACGACGGCTGCAGGCTCCTACGGAAGCCCGAGGCGCAAGCCGAGAGGGGTGTTGAGGAAGCCCCGCGTGTGGATGCCCGGTCACACACAATCTCACCCGCAACGTCGTCGGGATGACAGCTGCCCGGTGCTTGCACGCCACGTCAACTCCCCTCTCGGCTTGCGCCTCGGGCTTCCGGGTTTTTCAGCACAGAACCTGCAGGGAAATTTGCGCCTCGGGCTTCCGGGTTTTTTCAGCACACCGCCGCCGGGGACGGTATCGTCCAGGGCATGAAAACACCCTCCACGCCCGCGCCGACGTTTCGTCTTTGGCTCATGATGGTGCTCGAGTTCGCGATCTGGGGGGCGTGGCTGCCCTTGATCTGGGGCACCATGGGGAAGGACGGCCTGGCCTTCAGCGATTCCCAGATCGCCTGGGTCGGGAGTGCCTTCGCCATCGCGTCGATCGTCGGCATCTTCTTCTCCGGCCAGGCCGCGGACCGCACGTTCGCGGCCGAGAAGTTCATGGCCTTCAGTCACCTCGTCGGCGGCCTGGCGATCCTCGCCATGTACTGGGCGAGGGAGATCGCGGCGGCGGTCGGCCTGGGAGGGAACGTGTTCCCGGTGTTCTTCGGCCTGATGCTCGTGCACGCGCTGCTGTATGTGCCCACGATCTCGGTCTCGAACTCGATCGCCTTCACCCATATGCAGGATGCCCGAAAGGAGTTCGGCATCGTGCGGATGGGGGGCACGATCGGCTGGATCCTCGCCGCCTGGCCGCTGTTCTTTCTCCTCCGAGGCAAGGAGGGGGCCGCGGCCGTGGAGGCCAGCCGGGGGATTTTTCTCGTCGCCGGCATCACGTCCCTGGTGCTCGCGGCCTACAGCCTGACGCTGCCGCACACGCCGCCGAAGCGGTCCACCGGAGGCGGCATCGCCGGGATCGCCTGGCTGAAGGCGGCGGGCTACCTGTCATACCCGTACCTGCTCGTGCTCTTCGTCGTCACGTTCATCGATGCCGTGATCCACAACGGCTACTTCAAGCTGGCGGACGACTTTTTGGAGAAGGGTGTCGGCCTGCAGAAGGCCTGGATCATGCCTGTGATGAGCATCGGGCAGGTGGCCGAGATCCTCACGATGGCCTGTCTCGGCGGCGTGCTGGCGAAGCTCGGCTGGAAGACGACCATGCTCCTCGGCATCCTCGGCCACGCCGTCCGCTTCGCCGTGTTCGCCTTCCTGCCGCAGAACCAGGCGGTGATCATCGCCGTGCAGGTGCTCCACGGCATCTGCTACGCCTTCTTTTTCGCCACGCTCTACATCTTCATCGACGCCGCCTTCCCCAAGGACGTTCGAAGCAGCGCTCAGAGCCTGTTCAACCTGCTCGTGCTCGGCCTCGGCGACCTTGCGGCAAACTGGCTCTTCTTCCCGCTCCGCACCCTGCTCACGGCCGCCGACGGCACGGTGGACTACCGCCGGCTCTTCCTGGTGCCGACCTTCATGGCGCTGGCCGCGGCCGCGGTGCTGCTCGTGTTCTTCTGGCCCCCTCGCTGGCTGGCGACCGCCGCCGAGGCCGAGGACGATCCCGAGACCGAGCCGCAGCTGGTCGCCTGATCCCCGGGGCGTGATTCCCGGCCTGGCGGGGGGTTTCCCGGGGCCTGATTCCCCTTGCTCCATTCGCCCCGAATCCCTACCCTCCCGCCCTCCTCGCCCAGAGCACAAGCACAGATCACAAGCAGAGAGGCGAGGCGGATTCCAGGGAGGCGATTCCGATGGCAACCACGCTCGTCGCGCTTGCGGAGAGGATCAAGGGAACGCTCGTCGGCGACGGCGCGGTCGCCGTGACGGGGGCCGCCACGCTCGAGACGGCGGGCCCGCAGGATGTCGCGCTCGTCGATGCACACGACAAGCTCCACCTGCTCTCGCGGAGCAGGGCGGCCGCGGCCGTCGTGCCGCGGGGCAGCGGGCCGCTCGACCGGCCCACGATCGAGGTTGACGACGTCCACTCGGCGTTCGCCGAAGTGATCCTGCTCCATCGCCCGCCGCGCAAGACGGCCCGCATCGGCGCGAGCCCGCTCGCGTGTGTCGATCCCTCGGTTCGCATTGCCGAAGACGTCGATATCCATCCCTTCGCGACGATCGGCCCGGAGGCCGTGATCGGCCGGGGATCGACGATCCATTCCGGAGCCCGCATCGGCGCCGGATGCCGGATCGGTGAAGGAGCCACCATCCATCCCAACGCCGTGCTCTACGACGACACCGTCGTCGGCAACCGCGCGATCGTCCACGCCAACGCGGTGCTCGGTTCGAACGGCTTTGGCTACCGCGTCGCCGACGGCGGCTACCGGCTTTCGGCGCAGCTCGGCTGGGTGGAGGTCGGAGACGACGCCGAGATCGGCGCCGGCACGACGATCGACCGCGGCACCTACGGCCCGACGTCGATCGGCCGCGGCACGAAGATCGACAACCTCGTGCAGATCGCCCACAACTGCCGCATCGGCCCCGACAACATGATCTGCTCGCAGGTGGGCGTGGCCGGCAGCACCTCCACCGGCGAATGGGTCGTGATGGCCGGCCAGTGCGGCGTCCGCGACCACGTGCACATCGGCGACCGTGCCATCCTCGGGGCCCGCTCGGGCGTGTCGAACGACGTGCCGGCGAAGACGACGGTGCTCGGCGAGCCGGCGATCGAACTGAGGGAACGGAAGCTGCAGCTCGCCACCATCAGCAAGCTGCCGGAGATGCGGAAGGCGATCAAGTCGCTCGACGAGCGGGTCGCCGCGGTCGAGCGGGCTTCCGTGGGAAAGCCGGCGGAGGCGGCCTGACCATGCTCGCGGGCGAGACGATCGGCATCATCGCCGGCTGGGGCCGGTATCCGGTGGCCGTCGCCGAGGCGATCCGGCGGCATGGCGGCCGCACGGCCGTGCTCGCGATCCGCGGCCACGCCGATCAGGAGCTCGGGCGGTGCGCCGACGTCTACGGCGAGGTGGGCGTCGCCGAGATCGGCGGGGCGATCGCGTTCTTCCGGCGTGCCGGATGCCTGCGGGCGACGATGGCGGGCAAGATCCACAAGACGAAGCTCTTCGCGAAGGCCGCCTGGCGGCACCTTCTTCCCGATTGGACGGGCCTCAAGACCTTCTGGCCGCACTTCATTTCGCGGACGAACGACAACCGCGACGACTCGCTCCTCTCCGCAATCGCGACCGCCTTCGACTCGGGCGGCGTGCGGATCTGTCCGGCCACCGACTTCGCCCCCGAACTGCTCGCCGCCGGCGGCCTGCTTGCGGGCCCCCGTCTCGCGCCGGCGAAGCTCGCCGACATCGCCTTCGGCTGGCGGCTGGCGAAGGAGCTCGGCAGGCTCGACATCGGCCAGACCGTCGTGGTCCGCAACCGCGCGCCCATCGCCCTGGAAGCGATCGAGGGAACGGACGAATGCATCCGCCGTGCCGGCAGGCTCTGCGCCGCCGGTGGGCTCGTCGTCGTGAAGGTCGCCAAGCCGCAGCAGGACGAGCGGTTCGACATGCCGACGATCGGCATCGGCACGTTGCAATCGCTCAAGGCGGCCGGGGCGACCGCGCTGGTGATCGAGGCGGGGCGGACGATCCTCGTGGACCGCGACGAGCTCTTCGCCTTTGCCGACCGCTCCGCGATCACGATCGCAAGCTGCCACGACCGCGCGGGCGAGGCGATGCTGCCCGACATGCGTTCCGATGCCGCCTGATCCATCGGGCTATACTGTGTGCATGCGATTCTCCACGCGATCGATCGTCGCGTCGATGCTCCTGCTCGCAGCCGCCCTCGCATGCTCCAGGTCGCCTGGCCGCGATCCGGCCATCGCGATCGACCTCGATATCGACACGACCGCGGCTATTCCGCCCGCGAAGACCCACCACATGGGCCGCGAGATCGCGCAGACGATGCACTTCACCGGCGCCCCATGGCTCGTCCGCGAGAGCCGGCAGCGGGAGGAAGACTGTCGGATGCTCATCGAGGCGCTCGGCATCAAGCGGGGGCAGACCGTCTGCGACCTCGGCTGCGGCAACGGCTTCTACACGCTCGAGCTCGCGAGACGGGTGGGGCCGACGGGAACGGTGTGGGCGTCCGACATCCAGGTGGAAATGCTGCGGATGCTCGTGGAGAACGCCGCCGAGGCGAGGCTCAAGAACATCCGTCCCGTGCTCGGAACACCGATCGATCCGAGGCTGCCGAAGGCCGCGGTCGATCTCGTGCTGTGCGTGGACGTCTACCACGAGTTTTCCCACCCCGACGCGATGCTCGCGCGGGTTCACGAGAGCCTCGCCGACGACGGCGTGCTCGTGCTCGCCGAGTTTCGGGGGGAGGATCCGGCCGTGCCGATCAAGCCGCTCCACAAGATGACGAAGGCCCAGGTTCGGGCCGAGCTCGGGGCGGCCGGGTTCCGGCTGGCGAGGGAGTTCGACCGGCTCCCCTGGCAGCATCTGATGATGTTCGTGAAGGACGAGGGGGCGGCGGGCCCGGGATCTCCTCCCTGAAATCCTGTGAAATCCTGCGGGCGAGACCCGGCGGGCCGTTTTCACGGCCGGGCCAAGCCAAGAAAAAAGGCTAAAAAACGGTCTTTTGGGGGGGGGGTGGTAATTTTCGGTGGGGGGTCCCTTTCAAGGCGTTGCAAACCATTTCCGGGACCGGCATACTGGTGGGGGTTTGACAGGATGGCCTGCAGGATTCCGACTCCAATGGCAATTTTCGACAGCAATCGTGGGCGGAGCTTTCAGTCCACCGCCGCGGCGAGTCGTGATCCGCAGGGTGGGTCGTTGAACCCCACGGTATCTCTCGGCGATGTATCGTCAGTCGGTTCGCCGGCTCCGGCGACGTCGCAATCCGGCGATGTCCCAAAGTCCGTTTCCCGATTCAAAGCTGCGGTCTCAGAGTCGAGCGGCAAGCGGGGTTCACGTGCGGAGCCCAACTGGGTGCTCGGCCGAAGCGACGCCATGCGGCGCATCGCCAGATCCATCGAACGCGCCGCGGAGGTCGAGTGCACCGTTCTCGTTGCCGGCGAGACGGGCACCGGTAAGGAACTCTGGGCGAGGCTTCTCCACAGGAGCGGTCCGCGGAGCGGCAGCGCGTTCGTTCCGGTCAACTGTGCCGCCCTCACCGAAACGCTCGCCGAGAGCCAGCTGTTCGGCCACGAAAAGGGCGCGTTCACTGGAGCGGAAGGGCGTGCGCTCGGCATCTTCAGAGCGGCCCAGGGCGGCGTCGTGTTTCTCGACGAGATCGGCGAGATGCCGCTTTCGCTGCAGCCGAAGCTCCTCCGCGTGTTGCAGCAGCGGGAAGTGATTCCGGTCGGGGCAACCCAGCCCGTTCCGGTGGACGTGCAGATCGTCGCCGCCACGAACCGCAATCTCGAGGAGGAGGTCGCGAAGGGCACGTTCCGGGAGGATCTCTATTATCGGCTCAACATGATCGAGTTGAGCGTGCCTCCCCTGCGGGATCGCGCCGAGGACATTCCGGAGTTCATCGAGTTCTTTTCGGGGCTGTTTGCCGAACGATACCGTCTGCCGAAGTGGGAGCCGACGCCCGAGGAAATCGAGGCATTTTGCTCGTTCGACTGGCCTGGCAACGTCCGGCAGCTGTCCCACGCGATCGAGCAGGCGTACGTGCTCCAGATCCGGCCTCAGGTGCCGAAGAAGCGGGAGCGTTCCTCGGAGGGGGAAGAATCCCGGGTCCCGACGCTCGACCTCGTCAAGCTCCGCAAGATGGCGATCAAGCAGGCGCTCGAGAAGACGAAGGGGCATAAGGCCCGCGCGGCGAAACTGCTCGGAGTGCACGCCAACACGCTCACCCGCATGCTGCGGGAGGATGGTGACTCGAATCTGGATCGCTAGTCGCGGCCGTTGTCGCCGGGTGGGCCGGGTTATCGCCAGTTGGGGCACGTTACTACCCCGAGCACGATGTTATTACCCCGAGCACGATGTTGTTGACAGTGGTTTTCGGCTGACTGGGCGCCACCACGGTCCCACGGAAGCCCGAGGCGCAAGCTTCCCTGCAGGCGAACAGTTGCCCGGTACGGGAGCCCGAGGCGCAAGCTTCCCTGCAGGCGAACAGTTTGCCCCGTACGGAAGCCCGAGGCGCAAGCCGAGAGGGGCGTCAGGGTCGCGCTAAGAGCCGGGTGTTTGGCAAAACAGTGTCCATTCCGAGCGTTTTTGAGTGACTCGACGCCGCTTTTCTGCACATCGTCACCTCCCC
>DHLZ01000199.1:0-8511 GCA_002405515.1 Planctomycetaceae bacterium UBA4655 | reverse complement strand
GGCCGAGTTGCCCGCAGAACAATGTCAACTACTCGATGCTCCCGGTAGTATCTGGCCTTTGAGCCGGTTGTGTCCGGGTGACTCTGTGTCCGGGTGACTCTGTGTCCGGGTGACTCAAGGCAGCTTGCAGGTGCCGCTGTCGCAGGCATTTACGGAGCCCGCGATCCGGTAGCGGTTGCGGGCGATGTACCGGTAGCAGGCCTTCCAGAGTGGCATCGTGCCCGGAACGTGCAGCAGCACCGCGAGCGGCCACAGCGGCACGAGCTTCCGCGAGAGGTAGCGGACGGCGTCGGCCCCTCCCCGGGCCCGCCCCGCGGCGTCCACGACGTACATTTGCGAGAGCATTTCGTCGAGGGACAATTCGGGAAAGTCGTCGGCGACGGACGGTTCGTGGCAGGATCGGAAGTCGAACCGTCGGCCGAGATCCAGCCTGCGTAGCATGCCAACCTGGCCGATGCAGAATCGACAGTGGCCATCGTACAGCACGGTTTCCCGCTTCGGGGGCATACTGATCGTGATCATGAAGCGTTGTGTCTCCTCATTCATTCTAGCGCCCGCCCTGCGACTGGCCGCGGAAGCCTTGATTTTCGCCGCCGTTGCGGGGGCCGGCAGTGGCCATGCCGCCGAGGGTGACCCGCCCGCACCGGAGGTCGCTTCCGGAGTCGTGCTCGAGGAGCGTCGTTACGCGAGCGGCGCGATTCGCACCCGCACCGAGACGCGGGCCGGTCCGTCCGGCGTCGTGGCCCGCAGGGGACGGGAGTGGACCTACGATCCGTCCGGCAGGCTCGTGTCGGAGGTGAGCTGGGACGGCGACCGGCGGGAGGGCCCGTCCATCGAATACGACCTGCGGGGCAACGTCGTCGTTCGGGAGTCGTTTCGCCGGGGCAAGCGGGACGGCGTGTTCCTTCGGTATTACTCCGACGGCACGCCGCAGCGGGAGGTGGTCTTTCGCGACGGCGTCCGTGACGGCATCGCGAGGCAGTGGCATGCGTCGGGCGAACTGGCGGTCGAAGAGACCTACTCCAGGGGCCAGCTCGAGGGGACGCGGCGTTCGTTCCGTTCGGATGGCAGCATCGAATCGGAGGATCGCTATCGCGGGGGCCGGAGGAACGGCGTCTGCACCCGCTGGTATGCCAACGGCGGCAAGCAGATCGAGGCCGGCTATCGAGACGACCGCCGGGATGGGACGTTCGTCGAATACTGGGAGAACGGCAACGAGCGGATGCGATGCTCGTTCGTGAACGGGACCGAAGCGGGGGTCTTCCGGCAGTGGTACGCCGACGGGGCACCACGAACCGTCGGCGGCTACGTGAACGGTCGGGCCGAGGGACGGTGGATGAACTGGGGGTCTGGCGAGGGTCATCCGATCGCCAACGAACAGACCTTCCGCGGCGGACTGCTCGACGGGCTCGCCGTCGAGTATCACCCCGACGGCTCGGAAAAGACGCGGGTGAACTGGTCGTCAGGCCTCCAGAACGGTCGGTGGGAGGAGCGGTACGAGGGGGGCGGATTGCGGGCTTCGGGCGAGTACGGCCGTGGCAAGCCCGTCGGCGTTTGGGAGTTCTTCCACGAGAACGGCTCGCCATGGAGCCGAACCGAGCACGCAGGAGGAGTCCGGCACGGGCGTCATGTCGAGTGGGACGAGGCCGGCAACGTGATCGTGGATCAGGTTTTCGTGAGAGGCGTCGCCACGCCGTGAGGCGGCGGCCAGTCGAGAGCGGGTCGCGACCGTCAGCCTGTCAGGCCGTCAGCTTCTTGGGCAGCGAGACGTAGTGGAGCACCATGACCGCCCCGGCGGAAATGAGGCTCCAGGGCATCCAGTCAGGCGCGGTGAACGACCTCGGGCCGCCGCGTCCATCCGGCGGCAGCACGACCGCCGAATCGATCACCAAAAGCTCGATACCCACGATGCACGAGAAGATCCCGACGGAGAGAAAGAAACTTTTCCACATGGTGGTGAAGGAAACGGGGGTTTGGAGAGGCCACCCAAACCTTTTCGGCAGGCCGACGGTCGCCGATGGAGAGGCATGACCGTGGGGAGGAATGTGACGTTCGTTCCGATCCTGCGGCCGCGGTCGATCAGGCTGAACGCCTCGCCGGCGGGTCGATCGCTCAGCCGCCGACGGCTTCACCCGTGACCGTGTCGTCGGCGGGGCGAGCCGGACGTCGGTCGGTGTCGGTACCCGGAACGAGCTGGGGGCTCTCCATCGCCGCCTCGACGATCTCCCGGAGTTCCGTGCCGTCGATCACCTCCGACTCGATGAGCCTCGTCGTGACCGCTTCGAGGGCGGCCCGGCGTGTCTCGAGGATGCGGCGGACCCGCTCGATGGCCGCCTGGATGATCCGGCTGACCTCCTGATCGATCTCCCTGGCGGTCTGCTCGCTGTGGCCGCGGGGGGCGGTCAACTCGTGGCCGCCCGTGGCCAGGAAGGGGGATCGCGGGCTCTCGCGGTAGGTGACCCGGCCGAGCCGGCTCATGCCGTAGTCCATGACCATCGCCCTCGCGATCTCGCTGGCACGCTCGAGATCGTTCTGGGCGCCGGTCGAAACGTCGGCGTAGACCATCTCCTCGGCGATCGTTCCGGCGAGGAGAACCTCGATCCGGCTTTCGAGCTCGCTCTGCGTGAGGAGATACCGGTCGTCTTCCGGACGCTGCATCGTGTAGCCGAGGGCCGCGAGCCCGCGGGGGATGATCGACACCTTGTGGACGGGATCGGTGTTCGGCAGCGACGCGGCGACGAGCGCGTGGGCGGCCTCATGGTAGGCGACCCGCTTCTTCTCGTCCTCCTGGATGACCCGCCGCTTCTTCTCGAGGCCCGCCGTCACCCGCTCGACCCCCTCGTTGAACTCGTCCATCCCGACGGAGGACTTGTTCTTGCGGGCCGCCAGGAGCGCCGCCTCGTTGACGAGGTTTGCGAGGTCGGCCCCGACGAATCCGGAGGTGATCCTCGCGACGTGCTCGAGATTGACCATCGGGTCGAGCTTCACCTCGGTCACGTGCACGCGGAGGATCGCCTCGCGGCCGCGGACGTCGGGCCGATCGACCAGCACGTGCCGGTCGAAGCGACCGGGTCGGAGCAGCGCCGGGTCGAGCGTCTCCGGCCGGTTGGTGGCGGCGAGCACGATCACGCCGCTGTTGCTGCCGAAACCGTCCATCTCCACGAGCAGTGCGTTGAGCGTCTGTTCGCGTTCGTCATGGCCGCCGACGACGCTCGTGCCTCGGGTCTTTCCGAGGGCGTCGAGCTCGTCGATGAAGATGATGCAGGGAGCCTTGGCCTCGGCCTGCTGGAACATGTCGCGGACCCTCGCGGCTCCGACGCCGACGAACATTTCGACGAAGTCGGAGCCCGACATGCCGAAGAACGGCACCCCCGCCTCCCCCGCGATCGCCTTCGCCAGGAGCGTCTTGCCGGTTCCCGGGGGCCCTACGAGGAGCACCCCCTTCGGAATGTGGCCGCCGAGAACCTGGTATTTCTCCGGGCTCCGCAGGAACTCGACGACCTCGCGGAGTTCCTCGACCGCCTCGTCGATCCCCGCCACGTCGTCGAACGTGACGCCGAGATCCTCCTGCGCGTACATCTTGCCGCGGCTGCGGCCGAAGGCCATCGGGCTTCCCGCTCCGCCGATCTTCCGCATCATGAGGAAGAAGACGAGCACGAAGAGGCCCGTCATCACGAGCATCGGCAGCCAGCTCCGCCACGGGCTCGGCGGATCCTCGTAGCGGTAGACGACGCCGTGCTCCGCCATGAGCCTCGACAGCTGCGTCTCCGAGTTCTCGCTCGGAAGCTTGGCGGTGCGGAAGCGGACGCGGTCTCCCGCCGAAGCGAGCCTCTCGCGGACGCGATCCGCCATCGACGTGCCTTCCTCCTCTCCGCCGGCCGGCCCGCTCTCGGCCGAGGAATCCCGCACCGGACGAATGCTCCCGGTGACCGCGTAGGCGCCGATCACCACGTCCCGCAGGTCGGTGAATCGACGCGGTGTGGCCCGGTCGTCACCGCGCAGACGGATTTCGACGCCGACGGGCGATGCATCCGCGTCGCCGTGCCCCCGGATGAGCCGCTCGAGGTCGCTGTAGGCAATCTCGACTTCGGGCGTCGTTCCGAAGAGGCTCATCGCGAACAGCCCGGCGACGCCGGCGGCGATGAGGTACCAGACGATCCCGGATCCTGAGGCCGGCTTTCGGTCGCCGGCCCGCTTCGTGAGGTCGCGTTTTCGTGGCATGAGTTGGCGTGTGTGCGTCGGCCGGCAATCCCTGCATCGTACGCAGCCGCGGATCGCCCGACAAACGTCGGCCGGCATCGGCTTTCGGTCGGGAACCGCATATGGCACTTCCCTCCGCGTCCCCGTAGACTTTGGGGGGTTCGCTGACCTTTCACTTTGCGACCAGGTGCCTCCGATTGACGCTGCTGCAGGAACGCCGATCCGCCTCGCGGTGCTTGGAAGCACCGGCAGCATCGGGAAGAGCACGCTCGACGTCGTTCGCGCGTCCGGCGGTCGGCTGAGCATCTACCTGCTCGCGGCCCGGGCCAGTGGCAGGGCGCTCATCGAGCAGGCGCGGGCCTTTCGACCGTCGTGGGTCGTCGTCGCCGATCCGGCGGCCGCCGAGGGCATTCGCGGGTCCGACCTGCCCGCCGGAACCCGCCTCGCCGAGGGGGATGACGCGCTCGCCGAACTCGTCCGCGGCCCCGAGATCGACAGGGTCGTGTCGGCGATCGTCGGGGCCGCCGGGCTCAAGAGCACGTGGGCGGCGGTGGAGGCCGGCAAGACGGTCGCCCTCGCGAACAAGGAGACGCTCGTCATGGCCGGGCCGCTGGTCATGAAGCTGGCCGAGCGGAGCGGGGCGACGATCCTGCCGGTGGACAGCGAGCATTCGGCGATCCACCAGGCGCTCGCGTCGGGGGCCCGTCACGAGGTCGCCCGGCTCGTGCTCACCGCCAGCGGCGGCCCGTTTCGCACGACGCCCGCCAGCGAGCTGGCGACGGTGACGCCCGAGCAGGCGCTTCGACACCCCACCTGGTCGATGGGCAGGAAAATCACGATCGACTCGGCGACGATGATGAACAAGGCCCTCGAGATCATCGAGGCCAGGTGGCTGTTCGACATCCCGTCGGAGAAGATCTCGGTCGTCGTCCACCCGCAGTCGGTCGTCCACTCGATGGTCGAGTTCGTCGATGGATCGGTCGTCGCGCAGATGAGCCCGCCCGACATGCGGCTGCCGATTCAATACGCGATCGAGCACCCGCATCGGCGGCCCGGCCCGGCGAGGCGATTCGACTGGAACAGCGGATTTTCGCTCGACTTCGAGCCGCCCGATCCGGAGAGGTTTCCCGCGATCCGGCTCGGCCACGAGGCGGCCCGGCGTGGCGGGACGGCCGGCGCGGTCCTGAACGCGGCGAACGAGGCTGCGGTGCAGGGCTTCCTGGACGGCGAACTCGCCTTCACTGAGATCGCGGAGGTGAGCGGCCGGCTGCTCGAGGAGCACCCGTTCGAGGCCGAGCCGTCGCTCGAAGACATCTGCGGGATCGATGCTTGGACGAGGGAGGAGGTTCAACGGTGGTCTGTTTCGTGACCGTTTTTGCCGCAGCGACAGTTTTTGCCGCAGCGACAGTTTTTGCCGCAGCGACAGTTTTTGCCGCAGCGACAGTTTTTGCCGCAGCGACAGTTTTTGCCGCAGCGACAGTTTTTGCCGCAGCGACATGGGTCGAGTGGCTCGCGCAGCCGTCGAACTGGCTCGTCATCCTGCAGGTGGCCGGCGGGCTCGGCTTCGTGATCTTCGTCCACGAGCTCGGCCACTTCCTCGTCGCGAAGGCCTGCGGCGTGAAGTGCGAGAAGTTCTTCCTGGGATTCGACGTCGGCGGGCTCAAGCTCGTGAGCTTCAAGCGGGGCGAGACGGAGTATGGCATCGGCGCCCTGCCGCTCGGCGGCTACGTGAAGATGCTCGGGCAGGACGACAATCCCGCCGCCGCGGCGGAGGAGGCGAGGCGTGCGCTCGCATCGGGCGATCTCCCTGCCGAGCCGACGGGAGGCCCCCACCGGCCCTGGGATCCACGGAGCTATCCGGCCCAGAGCGTGCCGGAGCGGATGGCGATCATCTCGGCGGGCGTCGTGATGAACGTGATCTTCGCCGTGCTGATGGCGGCGCTGGCGCTGTGGCTCGGCGTCCGCGAGATCACCTGCGAGGTCTCGAGCGTCCGGCCCGGCGGCGCGGCGTGGCGGGCGGGAATCCGCACGGGTGACGAGATCGTCGCGATCGGCGGCAGGAAGTCGCCGATCTTCAGCGACCTTCAGAAGGGGGTCGCGCTCGGCGACCTGGAAAAGGGTGTGGAGTTCACGGTCCGACGTCCCGGCGAGGGCTCGACCCGCACGCTCACGCTCCACCCCGACAAGGACCTCGGTCCGCCCACGATCGGCGTGACGAGCCCCTTTTCGACGACGATTCCCCGGAGTCTCGAGAAGGACGCCGATGGAAAGCTTCCGGGGGGAGCCGGTCGCACGACGCCTCCCCTCGAGCCGGGCGACCGCATCGTGGCGGTGGATGGCTCGCCGGTCGCGACCTACGCCGAACTCATTGCCGCCCTCTCCCGCACGCCATCGAGCCCCGTGACGCTCACGGTCGAGCGGCAGCCCTCGCGGGCGGACGCCGGAGCCGATGCCGGGCCCGCGACGAAGCTCGACGCGACGCTGCCCGCGCAGCCGGCGAAGTCCACCGGCATGTCGATGACGGCCGGGCCGATCGTCGCGGTGCAGGCCGAGTCGCCCGCCGCCGCGGCGGGGATCGAGGCGGGTGATCGCCTGGTTTCGATCGACGGGGGGCCTGTCGGCGACCCGATGACGCTCGCCGACAGGCTCGCCGGTCGGGCCGGCGAGCGGCTGTCGTTCGGCATCGAGCGGGGCGGAAAGTCGCTCGACGTCGCGGTCGTGCCGCGGCCGTCGGACTGGATCGAGGAGGCGAAGCTTCCATCGAGCCCCGTCTCCGTGCCGGCGGTCGGCATCGCGATCGCGGTGGACGCGGTCGTCTCGGCGGTCGATCCCGACGGGCCCGCGGCTCGGGCGGGCATCGTCGTCGGCGACGAGATCGAGCGGGCCGTGTTCGCCAGGCGGAAAGACAAGGACCGCGAGGTGGACGGCCTTCCGCTCTCGAAGGAAGCCCGCAACTGGCCCTACGTCGAGAGCATCCTCCAGATCGCGAAGGACGACGTCTTCCTCGAGCTTTCCGTGAAGGGGAGCGACGGCGGAAGCCGCACCGTCGAGATCGATCCCGTGGACGCGAAGGGAAGGTTCTCGATCGATCGTGGGCTCGTCTTCGAGCCGGTCACGAAGCTCGTGCGGGCGGAGGGAGTGAAGGCCGCCCTCGCCGGCGGCTTCGCGAAGACGGTCGAGGACCTGTCGCTCGTCTACCGGTTTCTGCGGAAGCTGACGAGCAACCAGATCAGCCCGCGGTTGCTCGGCGGGCCGATCGAGATCGCGAAGCAGGCCGGCCGTTCCGCGGAGGAGGGGTTCAGCCGTTTTCTCCTGTTTCTCACGATGTTGAGCGCGAATCTTGCGGTCATCAATTTCCTGCCCATCCCCGTTCTCGACGGCGGGCATATGGTGTTTCTGGCGTACGAGCTCGTCCGCGGCAAGCCGCCGAGCGACGGCGTGGTCGCGGTGCTTTCGTATCTCGGCCTCGCCCTGATCCTGACGTTGATGATGTTCGTGTTCGGGCTCGATCTCGGACTGATCCCCAGACGGTAGGCGTGTGACGATTCAACCGGCAGGTAGTGTTCGACCGGCAGGTAGAGTGGCCGATCCGCACGACGGCCTCGTTGGCTTCTTCCCGCGGGGTGTGCAGGCGGTCGTCTTTGACGTCGTCGGAACGCTCGTGGAGCCCGCGCCCTCCGTGGCCGAGGCCTACCGGCTCGCTGCACGCCGGCACGGACTCGATCACAGCGCTGAGGAGATCGCCGCCCGGTTTCGGCAGGCGTGGCGGCTGCAGGAGGAGGCCGACGCCGTCGCGCCGATCCCGTTCGCCACGAACCGCGGCCGCGAGTTCGACCGCTGGCGGCGAATCGTCGCCGACGTCTTCGGCGGCCATCCTGCCGGCGAAGCCATCTTCCACGATCTCTGGGACCACTTCGGCCGGCCCGACGCCTGGCGGGCGATTCCCGCCGGCCGCAGGCTCGTGCGTCAGGCGATCGACTCGGGGCTGACCGTCGTGCTCGCGAGCAACTTCGACGAGAGGCTGTTCCGGATCGCCGAGGTGGTCGAGCCGCTCACCTGGGCCGACCACGTGTTCGCCTCGTCGGAGATCGGCTGGCGGAAGCCGGCGGTCGAGTTCTTCCGCCGGATCGAGGAGCGGCTCGGCCTCCCCCCGGCCGAACTCCTGATCGTCGGCGACGACCCCGAACTCGACATCGCCGCCGGCCGCCGCGCCGGCTGGCACGTGCACCCCGTCGGCCGGCAGGCTCCGTGACGCTCCGGCTGTCGGGGCCAGGGTGCTGGTTCGGGGCCGGCCGTGCCCATCGCCGGACG
>DHLZ01000165.1:5261-6523 GCA_002405515.1 Planctomycetaceae bacterium UBA4655 | reverse complement strand
GACTTCGGCGAGGTGGATCGTACGGGGCTTCTCGCGGTCGCTCGACAGCCAGCCGGCTAGCTGGAGCGTTCAGGATGGTCCGCGCGAGTGTATGTAGTCTCTTCCGTTGCGGGCGAGCGAGCCCCCCTTCACCTCCGCCATCGCCGTCGAGATCATCGGGAACTTCACGCTGAAGAGGCCGCCGAAGCCGCAGCAGCTCTCCGGCTCGTCGCACTCGACGAGTTCGAGATCCCGCACCGCCCCGAGCAGCTTTCGCGGGGCCTCCTTGATCCGCAGCTCGCGGAGGCCGTGGCAGCCGTCGTGGTACGTCACGCGGTGGGGGAAGCGGGCGCCGACGTCGGTGACCCCGAGCTTCTCCACGAGGAACTCCCCGAATTCGAACGTGCGGGCCGCTAGGTCGAGGGCCGCGGTCTCGTGGGGCGTGCCCGCGAGCAGCTGCGGGTAGAAGACCCGCATCATCGCCACGCACGAGCCACTCGGGCCCACGACGGCCTCGGCTCCTTCGAAGACGCCGATCGCCCGGATCGCGACCTCACGGGCCTCGTCCCAGTAGCCGGCATTGAAACTCGGCTGGCCGCAGCAGGTCTGGGCCGCGCGAAATTCGACCGAGTGCCCGAGCCGCTCGAGCACCTTCGCGACCGCCATGCCGACCTGCGGCGTCATCTGATCGACGAAGCACGGGATGAAGAGGCTGACGAGCATGCGCCGGATTGTAGCCTCGGGCAGGAGCGATACGGCGGCTCTACCGTCGCTTCGCCCCGCGGGCGATCGCGCGGGCCATCGCCTGCCCCATGTCGGCGGGGCTCTCGGCGATCTCGATTCCCGCGTCCCGCAGCGCCTCGAGCTTCGCCTCGGCCGTGCCCTTGCCGCCGGAGATGATGGCGCCCGCGTGCCCCATCCGCTTGCCCGGCGGGGCCGTGCGGCCGGCGATGAAGGCGGCCACCGGCTTCGAGACGTGCGCCTTCACGAAGGCGGCGGCCTCCTCCTCCGCCGAACCACCGATCTCGCCGATCATCATGATCGCGTGGGTGTCGGGGTCGGCCTCGAATCGCCGCAGGATGTCGATGAAGCTCGAGCCGACGAGCGGGTCGCCGCCGAGGCCAACGCAGGTGCTCTGGCCGTGGCCGAGCTGCGTGAGCTGCCAGACCGCCTCGTAGGTGAGCGTGCCGGAGCGGCTCATGAGGCCGACGTGGCCGGGGGCGTGGATGTAGCCGGGCATGATGCCGATCTTGCACTGCGCCGGCGTGATCACGCCGGGGCAG
>DHLZ01000165.1:0-4963 GCA_002405515.1 Planctomycetaceae bacterium UBA4655 | reverse complement strand
GAACGGCGGCGGCACGAAGATCATCGTGGCGTTGGCGCCGGTCTTCTCGACCGCCTCGGCGACCGTATCGAAGACAGGCAGGCCGGCGACCGTCTCGCCCCCCTTGCCGGGCGTCACGCCGCCCACCATCTTCGTGCCGTAGTCGAGGCAGCCGCGGGTGTGGAACTCGCCCGATTTGCCGGTGATGCCTTGGCAGATGACGCGGGTGTTGCGGTCGACGAGGATGCTCATGAATCAGGTTCCGGAGTTCGCGGACAACGGCATGGAGGGTCAACTCCCCTCGCGGCTCACGCCTCGGGCTTCCCTGCGGCGGCGACGACTTTCTTGGCGGCGTCCGTGAGGCCCTCGGCGGCGATGATCGCGGTGCCGCTCGAGGCCAAAATCCTCTTGCCTTCCTCGACCTCCGTCCCCTCGAGCCGCACGACGAGGGGAACGTTGAAGCCAACCGTCTTCGACGCCTCGACCAAAGCCGTGGCGATCGTCGTGCACCGCATGATGCCTCCGAAGATGTTGACGAGGATCGCCTTGACGTTCTTGTCGGAAAGGATGATGCGGAAGGCCTCCGTCACCGCCTTGACGTCGGCCCCGCCGCCGACGTCGAGGAAGTTCGCCGGCTCGCCGCCATGGAGCTTCACGAGGTCCATCGTGCTCATCGCGAGGCCGGCCCCGTTCACGAGGCAGCCGATCGTGCCGTCGAGCTTCACGTAGGAGAGGCCGGCCGCCGCGGCACGGATCTCCGCCGGCTCCTCCTCGGCCTCGTCCCGCAGGCCCACGACGTCCTTGTGGCGGAAGAGCGCGTTGTCGTCGAACGTCATCTTCGCGTCGAGGGCGACGAACGTGCCGTCTTTCGTGAACACGAGCGGGTTGATCTCGAGGAGCGACGCGTCGAGCTTTACGAACGCCTGCGTGAGCGCCTTGAAGAACTGCTCGGCCGCCCGCCAGTGGGCCGTCGGGATGCCGAGCCGCGCCGAAAGCAGCCTCGTCTGCCAGCCGGCCAGGCCGCGATCGGCGTCGAAGGGCTCCGTGAGGATGAGCTCGGGCGTCTTCGCCGCGACCTCCTCGATGTCCATGCCGCCGGCCGTGCTCGCGATGAGCACGGGGCAGCCGACGCGGCGATCGACCAGCACGGCGCAGTAGAGCTCGCGGGCGATCGCGCAGCCGCTCTCCACGAACACCTGCCGGACGACCTGCCCCTCGGGGCCGGTCTGGATCGTGACGAGCGTCTTGCCGAGCAATCCCTCGGCGATGCGGCGGGCGTCGGCGGACGACTTCGCAAGCTCGACTCCCCGCTGCTCCGAGCCCTTCACTTTCCCCTTGCCTCGGCCGCCCGCGTGGATCTGCGCCTTCACCGCACAGACCGACGTGCCGAGCGCCTCGTAGGCGGCGGCGGCCTCCTCGGGCGATCTCGCCACGCGACCGGCGAGCACCGGCACGCCCTCGGCACGCAGGAGTTCCTTGGCCTGGTACTCGTGGATCTTCATGGGCGGGAGGGCTCCTGGGTGGGCTCCGACGGGCGGGAATATCGCACGCCTCTGGCCGCTTTCCAAGGGGCGGCGAAATCAGGCGGCCCGCACCGTGAGCCACGGGTGTTCGGCGCGGATCGCGGCCACGACCCGCTCCATGGCGGCCGCGGTGTCTCGCTTGAGCATCGAGCCGGCATGGACCCGGTAGCGGGCCACCGCCCCGGGCACCGCCTCGCTCCACAGGCCCCGCTCCACGAACCGGCACCAGAGGTCGTAGTCCTCCCAGCCGGTGAACGCCCCCTTGTGGTAGCCGCCGACCAATGCCCATGCGCTCTTGCGCACGACCGCCATCGCGTCGATGTAGTTGCCCCGTGCGAGCCGCTCGGGCGACCAGGCCCTCGCGGGCCGTCGCTTCACGCGATCGCCGAAGTGGTGGAGCGTGGGGTGCGCGGCGGAGGCGGTCGAGGACGCGAGCCGCTCCGCGAGCAGTCGCAGGCAGTCGGGCTCGATCGCGTTGTCGGCGTCGAGCGGGAAGACGAGCGGTGCGTCGGCGATCGAGATCGCGGCATTGCGGGTGAGGGCGACCCCCTTGTTGACGCGATTGCGGGCGAGCGTCGCGGCGACGAAGCGGGAGGCATGCCGCGACATCCACGCCTTCGCGACCTCGAGCGACCCGTCGGTGGAGCGGTCGTCCACGACGACGAGCTCGAGGCTGCCGAGCGACTGCGCAGCGACGCTGTCGAGCGCCTCGACCACGACGCCCGAATAGTTGTAGAGCGGCACGACGACGGCGAGGTCGGCGACGCGGCCGCCGCCGGTCCGAAGGATCACGTCGTGTTCCGGCACGACCGGCAACGACGAGGCGGGGCTTCCGATCGCCGGCCGCGGAAGCGACTCGACCCGCCGCGGTGGCGGCCCGCCGAGCACCCGGCCGAACACGTCCTCGAGCTTCTCCCGCCTCCCCTCGGGGCCGTAACGGTAAAGCACGTCGTGGAGCGCCGACCGGCCGATTCGATCGCGAAGCACGGGGTCGCCCACGAGCCGGCCGATCGCGTCCCGCCAAGAGGCCTGATCGGCGGCGAGAAACCCGGTCTCACCGTCGCGGATCGCCGCGCGGAACGGCTCCGTCGGCGAGGCGACGGTCGGCACACCGACGAGCGCCGCCTCGAAATACTTCAGCTCGCTCTTGGCCTCGCAGAAGGGATTGCCCACCTCGAGCGGCGCGAGGTTGACGTCGAACCGGGCGAGTTCGTCCGGCAGCCTCGAGAGCGGCACCACCCGTCGCCACTCGACCCGGTCGGCGAGCCCCGCCATCTCGGGAAACTCGGTGATATCCACGAGATCGCCGCCGCGGCCGGCTTCGCGAAAGAGCACGAGCCGGGCCTGAGGGTGCTGCCGCAACGCCGCCGCGATCGCCGGCGCCGCCACGGCGAAGTCCCGCTGGTGCGTCCGCGACCCGGCCGCGTAGCCGATGCGGACGAGACCGTCGTGCGGCTCCCGGCGGCGATGGAGCACGGCCTCGCGACTCGCCCGGTAGGCCTGTTCGTCGAACCCGTTCTCGACGACCATCGACGGCCTGCACTGCGTGGCGAACGGGGTGGCGAACGGGGTGGCGAGCGCGGCCGCAAGCGGCGTCGTCGGCGCAAGGCACGCGTCGGCCAGCAGCATCGTCCGGCGGATCCCCTCGTAGAGCCCGGCCACGTCGGCCGTCTTCAGCCGCATCGAACGGATCGCATCGATCACGTCGGGGCGGGCGATGGCCGGATCGACCATGAGATCATCGACGTCGAAGACGATCTTCGCGCCGGCCGCCCGCCACTCGGCGATCGCCCGCTCGACCATCGGGCGATGCCTCACCCTCCAAAACATGACGATCGCCGGAGAGACCTCGCCGTCGCGCCAGAGGGCCGGATCGAGGTCGTCCACGGCCACGATGTCGGCCGCATACCCGGCCGCCTCGGCCGACCTCGCCATCCGCTCGACGCGGTAGATGTGGCCCGCGGTCCTGGGCTCACCGGAGACGAAAACGATCCGGCTGCGTCCGCGGCCGCCCATCGACGGCTCGGCGAGCGAGCGGCAGGAGCTTCCCCCGAACACCCTCCGCGAAAGGGCCCGTAGCAGGCGACGGGAAGGATGATCACGACGTGGAAGCAGTCTCATGCACGAGTGAGATAGCCCCGTGGCGGTCCGCGTGACAACGGCATCGCGCGCCGGGCGTTCGCCCGGCGACGCCCCGCCGGCCGGAAGATTCGGCAAGATGCGTCGAATGCGCAGCCCACGGAACAACCGACCCAGGCGGAAAACCGAACCCTTCACGCCATCCCGCGACGCGCGGGGCCGATACCTCTTCAGGCCGCCTTTCGCGGCCGTGGGCGAATCGCTATCACCCTCGAGCCCGGACCATGGCGGGCCTTGCCGATCGGAACTGGAGCCCCCCCCTTGGGCGATCGAAGCAGCGTGTTGTTTTCGGTGATGCTGCCGACCTTCGAGCCGGACATGCGGCTGGCGGAGGCGCTCCGATCGGTGCTCGCGCAGGATCGCGGCCCCGGGCTGATGGAAATCGTCGTGGTGGACGACGGCTCCCTGGAGTCGGACGTGGCCGCGATCGTCCGATCGGCCGATGCGAGGGAGAGGGTGCGGCTCGTGCGGCATGCAAACCGTCTCGGGCTCGCCGGCAACTGGAACCGGGCGATCGATGCCTCTTCCGGCAGACTCGTCCACCTTCTGCACCAGGACGACTTCGTGCTGCCGGGCTTCTATGCCCGGATGGCCGAGGCCTTTCGCCAGGCGGACGGGATCGGCATGGCGTTCTGCCGCAGCCGGATCATCGATGGCGAAGGACGCCGGCTGAAAACATCGTCGCGGCTGCGATGGCTGCCGGGGGTGGTCGCCCGCTGGCCGGAGATCATCGCCGAGCGGCAGCGGGTGCAGACGCCATCGGCCATCGTCGCCCGTTCGACCTACGACGCCGTCGGCCCCTACCGCACCGACCTCTGCCACACGCTCGACTGGGAGATGTGGGTGAGGATCGCCACGCGGTTTCCGGTCTGGCACGAGCCTCGCGCCCTCGCAGCCTACCGGCGACACGCCGGGAACGAGTCGAGCCGGCTCTTCACGAAGGGGGCCGTCTGGCCCGACATCGTGCGTGCGATCCGGCTCAACTCGGAGCGGTTTGCCGAAGCCGAACGTCCGACACTCATGCGGAAGAGCGCCCGCTGGCACCTCGGATCGATGATCCGCACGGCCGTCCGGCAGCTGCGTGAAGAGCGGATCGCAGACGCCCACACGACGCTCGACACGCTGCCGGAGATGCTGTCGCTCCTTGCGGACCGTCAGGAGGCGAAGGCGATCGAGCGGAGGCTCCTCCAGCTCAACCGCCGGATCGATTCGCTCTCGGCGGCCGCGTGAAATACCACCCCGTGCACGATTTGTTGACCGTGGTTTTCGGCTGACTGAGCGCCACCCCGGTCCCACGGAAGCCCGAGGCGCAAGGTTCCCTG
>DHLZ01000162.1:14860-16555 GCA_002405515.1 Planctomycetaceae bacterium UBA4655 | reverse complement strand
GATGAACTTCCCCATCACGCCCGAGACGAAGCAGAGCGGCAGGAACGTGATCACGGTGGTGAGCACGCTCGAGATCACGCTCGGGATCACCTCCACCGTCCCGTCGATCGCCGCCTGGGTCAGGCTCTTCCCCATGCGGCGGTGCCGATCGACGTTGTCGCTGACGACGATCGCGTCGTCCACCACGATCCCGATCGCCATCAGGAATGCGAACATCGAGAGCATGTTGAGCGTCTGGTCGGTGCCGTACATGAGGGCCCCCGTGCCGAGCATCGAGAACGGGATGCCCATGGCGACCCAGAAGGCGATCTTGAGGTCGAGGAAGAGCGAGAGCATCACGAAGACGATCAGGAGACCCTGGAGCCCGTTCTCGATGAGCATCCGCAGCCGGTCCTGCACGTCGATCGACTGGTCGGCCCAGACCATGAGCTCGTAGCCCTCGGGCAGCTTCGCCCCGGCCACATAGTCCTTCACCGATGCCACCATTGCGAGCAGGTCTTCGCCCGAACTACGGTCGATCGAGACGACCATGCCCGGCCGGCCGTTGATCCGGTTGGTCACCGCCACGTCGGCGAACTCGTCCCGCACGGTGCCGAGATCGCCGACGGTGAGCACGAGGCCATCGGGAAGCGTGACGAGCGGCAGCTTCGCGATCTCGACGCCGGAATACCTCTTGTTCTTGCCCCGCAGGAGGATCTCCCCCGACTCGCTGCGGATCGTGCCGCCGGGAAGCTCCAGGTTCTCCCGGCGGACGATGTCGGCCACCGCCCGCAGTGTCAGACCGTGCTTCCGCAGCGTCTCCTCGGAGATCTCGACGTCGATCTCGTAGTCCTTCACCCCGAGCAGGTTCGCCGCGGAGACGGAAGGGAGCGCGAGCAGGTCGTCGCGAACCCCCTCCGCGACGTCGCGAAGTTCCCACTCGGACACGTCGCGGCCGGCCGGGGCGAGCACGCCGACCTTGATCGCCGCCGTACGGAGCGTCACCTGCTCGACCTTGGGGTCCTCCGCCAGCTCCGGCATGCTGGGAATCCGCTCGACCTCCGAACGGATCTCCCCGAGCACCTTCTGCACGTCCTTCACGCTGTCCTCGAGCTCGAAGACGCAGAAGCCCATCCCTTCCTGGGCGACGCTCGTGATCTTTTTGATCCCGGAGACGCTCCTACAGGCCTCCTCGACCTTCTGGCAGATCCCCTCCTCGACCTCTTCGGGCGAGGATCCGGGATAGGGCACCGAAACGAGGACGATCTCGAGATCGAATTCGGGAAACACCTCCCGCCGCATCGAGGCGAACGCGGCCGCGCCCACGAGCAGGATGGCGATGACGAGCGTGTTCATCGCCGGCATGTTGCGGACGGTCCAGCTGACGATCGTTCTCATGCCGATGGCCTCACCAGATGGAAATCGTCAGGGCGTCGCACCCACCGGCGCGTCGCCCGCGTCGGAGGCGGCGGCGGTCTTCACGGCCTGCCGCTCGCCGCGGCCCGACTCCGTCACGTCCATGCCGTCGCGAACGGTCGAGAGCTGGCTCGTCACCACTCGATCGCCGGGGCGGAGCCCCGACGCGAGCGACTCGTAGACGGTGCGGCCGCCCCGCGAGTCGAGCGGCTTGGGCGAGAGAACCACGAGCCGACCGTCCCGCACGACCCAGACCTCGCCATTCGGCCGCCGGGCGTCGTCGGGAATCGACACGAGCTT
>DHLZ01000162.1:0-14621 GCA_002405515.1 Planctomycetaceae bacterium UBA4655 | reverse complement strand
ACGTCGGCGGGATCCTTCACGAGCACGCGAAAGGGGAGCGTGCGGGTCTTCTCGTCGAGACCACGCCCCTCCTGCCGCGAGAGCGTGCCTGTCCACTCGTACCGCCGGTCCCCGAGACGAAAGACGACCGTGGCGGGCGTGTCGGGCACGTCGTAGGCGGAACGGGTGCGTTCGGCCGGCGGCGTCGCCCCCTCCGACTCACGGCCGCCCCAGATCCTCGCGACCTCCTCCATTTGCAGGCTCGTCCGCACCTCCGCGGCGGCGGTGTCCTCGAGCGTCACGAGCGGGGTCCCCTTCGCGACGTAGGAGTCCTGCTCCACAGTGTCCTGGACGACGACGCCGTCGGCCGGCGCCTTCACGGTCGTCCGCTCGAGATCGAGCCTCGCCCGCTCGAGCATCGTCGAGGCGAGCGACTGTGCTTCGAGCAGCCGGTTCCGCCGCTTGGCAAGCACCCGCCGCTGCCCCTGGAGCATCGTCACCGCGTTCGTCGCCGTCAGCTCGTCGCGGACGGCACGATCGTGCTCCGCCTCCGTCACGATCTTGCCCGCCTTGAGTCCGTCGAGCCGCTTCACCTCCCTGCGGGCGAGCTCCACCTGTCTCTGGGCGAGCTCGGTCGAGGTGGCGTTCTGCACCATCTCCTCGTCCACCTCCTCGATCATGAGTCCGGCCTGGGCGAGCTCGCGGTCGAGCCGCTGCACGTCGAGTTCGTAGTCGCGGGGATCGATCCGGAAGAGCACCGTTCCCGCCTTCACGAACCGGCCCGCTTTGCAGGCCGGGGTCTTCTCCAGGATCCGGCCCGGCACCTCGGCGGCGAGCGTCACCTCCCGCAGCGGCACCACGACGCCGTCGGCCACGACATCGATCCCACCCTGCTCCGGCTCGGCCGAAGCGGTCTCCACGGTGGGAGCCGGTGGACGGTCGGCCGATTTGCGGGCCGGCGGAGGCTGACTGCCCATCGCCATGAAGGCCCAGATCGCCCCGCCGAGGATCACGACGGGCATGATCCAGCCGAGCAGTTCTCGAAGCAGCTTCATTCGACGGCCTTCAAGGAGGGAGACGTTGGATCAATGTCGGCGGCGTCGCCGCCGATCACCGGCCCGGTGCCGAGCGCGGCGAGCGTGAAGCGGGTGACATGTTCGGCGATTCGCCTCGGCGTGTGGACCGCGGCGAGTTCGTCGGGCGGCACCAGCATGCCGACGACGTCGCCGGCGGCGCGGTAGAGGAAACACTGCCCCACGATGGAGAGGCCGATTCGCCTCAACTCGGCGAACGGAAGCCGCCCGCCGACGATCTCGTCGAGGATGCCCAGCAGCACGTCGAAGTGCGGCCGGATGTAGTCCTCGACGAGTTCGCGGCAGGCGTCGGTCGGCTGCAGGACCTCCCGCATCATCAGGCGAACCTGCCACGGCGGCTGGCCGAATCCCAGCATCCGTTCGAGCATGTTGTCGACGAAATCGTGAAGCCGCTCGGCGGCCGGGGTTCCGGCCGGCCACATGGGCAGCGGCACCTGCTCGACCCTGGACCGGTGGGCATGCTTGACGCTCTCGATGTAGAGCCGACGCTTGTCACCGAAGTAGTAGTTGACGGCCGCGACGTTGGCCCCCGCGGCCAGACAGATGTCGCGGACGGTCGCCCCCTCGAACCCATGCTCCGCGAACGCCTGCCCGGCGGCCAGCAAGATGCGATCGCGGGCGTCCTCCGGCATCGGGCCGCCGCCTGGGGAGCAGACCGGGGCGAAATTCGCTGTTTTTGCAATTGCCATCGAAGCTGGACCTTCAAGACCGTTTCAAACGGCTGTTTCAATCAGATGTTATACGAAGAACCCGCAAAGCCGAATGCCGGTGAACGACCTGCGATATTGCCCGCGGTATTTCTCCGAACACTGCCCCCAAGCGGAAGGCAACCGAGCCCCAAGAGAAGCCGATCGACGGCCCTACCCCCGTGATGGATTTGGTCATCTGAACTGGCCTGAACTGGTATGATTGGTCGACGAAGACGGTCATCCTTTCCACGTTCAAGGCGAACTGCATCGCCCTCTTGCGGGAGGCGCAGCGGACCTCCAAGCCGATCATCGTGACGCGGCGTGGGCGGCCGCTCGCCCGCATCGAACCGGTTCGCGAACCGACGCCGGTGCGCCGATTCGGCAAACAGCGGGGGCGGATGCAAATCAACGGCGATATCGTGCACGCCGACTTCACGGCCGATTGGGAAGCCGGCTCGTGAGCTTCCTGCTCGACACGCACGTCTGGATTTGGACCCAGGAACAGCCCGATTGCATCGGCCCCGTCTCGAGGGCGCTGCTCGAGACCACGCCGGAGGAACTCTGCGTGTCCGCGGTGTCGTCGCTCGAGATTGCCCGGCTCGTCGCCGGCGGCCTCCTTGAACTCAAGGGCAGGCTCGACCGCTGGGTGCGGACAGCCATGGACTCCATCGAGGCCTACAAGCTCCCAGGACGGTTTCACAAGGACCCCGCCGATCGACTTCTCGTCGCAACTGCCAGGGTTCGCGACATGACGCTGGTGACCGCCGACGAGAGGATTCTCGACTATCGTTCGGTGCGGACTCTCGATGCGCGAGCGTGATGCCGAAGGGTGTCACCCGGGGTTTGCCGGCGTCGTCAGCGGATCGCGTCGGCCGCGAGGCGACCGCTCACGAGGCCGCCGTTGATCGAGCCCGAGGTCGTGTGGTCGCCGCAGACCAGGAGCCCGGGGGCGAGCCGGGGAACGGCCGGCCGCAGCCGACGCGCCGACGGCGACTCGTCGGGCAGGGCGTGATCGACCGTCACGGTCGAGAGGTGCCGCCACGATCGGCACGATTCGCCAAACCAGTTCGCGGCCTGATGGCGAACGGATTCGACGAGCGACTCGGGGCCCTCCTGCCATCCCTCGCGGATCGAGACCGCGACGAGCGACTGCCCCGCCGGGGCGTACCCTTCGGCCACGTCGGAAGGGACGGTGAGGTTGTCGATCGGACCGGTCGGCTCCGCGTTCACGACGAGCGTCGGCCGCGAAAGCGGCGACTTCCCCGCCGCGAACGCGACCATGCGGGTGGATTTCGTACGGCGGTCGCCCCAGGCGGCTCGGAAGGCCTCGGGCACGAGCTTCCCCGCCGCGGAGCCCTCCGTCGCGACGACCACCTCCGCCGCCAGGAGTTCGGTGCCGTCGTCGAGAATCGCGCGGCCGGGCTCGACGCGACGGACGCGATGGCCCAGGCGGACGGATCCCGCCGGAATGGCCGCGGCGAGCTGCCGCGGAATCGCGTCCATGCCGCCGGCAGGCAGGCAGGCCCGACCGAGGGCGAACATCGCGAAGTCGAAGAGAAACACGGTCGCCGACGTGTCGAGGGCCCGCTCCAGAAACACGCCGCCGAAGAAGGGCCGAAAGAAACGGTTCACGAACGCGTCGGAAAAACCACGCGCCGAAAGCTCCTCGCGGGTGGATCGCTCGGAGGTGGCCGCCGTGCCGAACGACGCCGCCGTGGGCCGGTCGGGATCGCAACGCCCCGAGCGGAACGCCGCGATCGCGTCGTGCCGCAGCTTCGCCGTGCGGATTCCGTCGGCGAGGCCGATCGTGCCGTCGATGACCGACCAGATCGCCGCCAGCGGCCGACGCCACGGGTCGGCCACGGGCCGCAGCCGACCTCCGTCGGCCACGAGGGCGCCCGCGTCGAACCGTCCGAGTCGCAACGCCGCGAGGTCGAGCTGCCGCGCGCCCTCCGGATAGGCGTCGTTGTAGACCTGGAACCCGCGGTCGATCCGAAAGCCCTCGACCGAGTCGGTCGCCACACGCCCGCCAACCCGGTCCGCCGTCTCGAGCACGGTCACCCGCCTGCCGCGACGCACGAGCTCTCGCGCGCAAGCGAGCCCCGCGAGCCCCGCCCCGACGATCACGACCTCGTCAGCAATGGCTTTCTCCATCCGTTGACCGTGCATTCTCCGAGCCCAGCAACAGGTCGAACGGCGTTCACAGCGGCCGCACGACCGACTGGCTCCGCCAGTAGTCGAAGAGCGTTTCGATCGAGTTCACGCCGCCTCCCATGCCGCTCTTGTTCACGCCTCCATACGGCACGCCGCGGGGGAAGAGGTTGTGGGCGTTGATCCAGCTGTTGCCGGCCACCATCGACTCGGCGACACGGGCCGCCCGGCCGAGGTCTCCCGTCCAGACGCTGTTGGCGAGGCCGTAGTCGGTGTCGTTGGCCATCGAGACCGCCTCGTCCTCGCTCTTGAACGTCGCGACGAACGCGACCGGTCCGAATATCTCCTCCCGCGCGGCGACGTTGTCGAGCTTCCCGCGGAGGATCGCGGGCTTCACGTAGAAGCCATTCTTGCCCGGCACCTCCGCGGGGCCGCCGGCCACCACCGGTTCCGCCCCCTGTTTGGTCCCCTTCTCCAGGTACGAAAGCACGCGTGCCCGCTGCTTCGCATTGACAACGGGCCCCATTCGCGAGCCGTCGTCGAGTTGGTAACCGACATGGACGGCCTCCATCTTCCGGCGGCACTCGGCGAGGAAATCCTTCGCGATCGACTCATGGACCAGCCATCGGGTGGCGTCGCAGCAGACCTGCCCGGTGTGGAACGTGATCGCCCCGACGAGCTTCTCCGCGGTCGCCGCGACATCGACGTCGTCGAACACCACGGCCGCCCCCTTTCCGCCGAGTTCGAGCTTCACGGGCGTGAGGTTGCGGCCGCATGCCTCGCCGACGAGCCGGCCGACCTCGGGCGATCCGGTGAAGCTCATCCGCCTGATGCCCGGATGGCCTGAGAGCGCGGCGCCCGCCCCCGCACCGGTGCCCGGAATCACGTTGATGACTCCGTCGGGAATGCCGACCTCACGGGCGAGCCTCGCGAGATAGATCGTCGAGAGGGGCGTGTCCTCCGCGGGCTTGACCACGACCGTGTTGCCCGCGGCGAGCGCCGGGGCGACGCCCCAGCCGAGCAGCAGGAAGGGAAAGTTCCACGGGAAGATGAACCCGCACGGCCCCCATGGATGCCTGACCGTCCAGGCCTCGTGCCCCGCCACGGCCAGAACGTTTCTCCGCTGGACGTGCTGCGCCATGTCGGTGAAGTAGCGGAGGGTGTCTATGAAATTTTGCACGTCCCCTTCGGCATGGGCGAGGATCTTGCCAGCATCAAGGGCTTCGATCTGCGCGATCGCCTTGTGGTGCTTCGCGACCGCATCGGCGAGCCGGTGGAGCGTCGCGCCCCGTTCGTTCGGGGCCATCGTGGCCCAGCCCGACTTCTTGAACGCCTCCGCCGCGGTCTTCACGGCACGATCGACGTCAGCGGCCGAGAGCACGCAAAACTCGGCGATCGGCTCGCCCGTGCCAGGGTCGAGCGTGGCCATCGTCTCGCCGGTGGAGCCGGCGACGTCCTTGCCCCCCACGACGCCCTGCAGCGGCGCAGAGCCGAGGAAACGTTCCACTTCGGGCAAGAGTTTCGGGCTGGCAACGGCGGTCGCCATGGGATGGGCTCCTGGATCGGGTTTGAAGGTGATCGCCGGATCTGGCCGACCCGGAGGTCAAACATCATCGGGTTCAACGGCCGTTCGTTGCAAGCACGCGGGCCAGCCAGCGGCCCGCGGCGAGGCCGCTCGACGCGGCCGCCTCGACCCGGCCGCCACCGAATCCGTCGCCGCAGCAGACGATCGGCGGGGCGTTCGACACGGCCACCATCGGCGACGCCTCGGTCCGCGCGGCGAGCGAGAACTTCCATCGGTGGAGCGACCGCTCGCGGATCACCATCGCCGGATCGCCGTCGATCCAGGGCCTCGCCGCCTCCACGAGCCGGTCCATGACGGCCTCGGGGGGATCGTCGAAGTGCGCGGCGCTGAAACTCGGCGAGGCGTGGATCGTCAGGCACGGCACCGGCGAGATTCCCTTCGCATGGTTGTCGGCGACCCAGGCGATCGGCCCGGCGTCGAACCGAACCCCGCCGGGCGACGGCACATTGCTCGGTCGGTCGAGCACGAGCATGGCCGCGAAGCAGGGGTCGTAGCGGATGGCCTCGAGCTTCCGCACGGCATCGGGATCGGTCCCGCCGCCGCCGGCCGCGAGGCAGCCGCCTTCGGACCGAAAGAGATCGAGCGACTGCGGCGCCGGCGACGTCACGATCGCCGCGGCCGCCAGCAGCGGCTCCCCGTTCTCCATCGCAACCCGCACCCGCTGCCCGTCGCTTCCGACGGCGACCACCTTCGCCGCCGTCCGGACTTCGAAGGCACCCGCTTCACCCGCCACACCGGCCGTCGCCTCGACGATCCGCTTCGCGAGGTCGGTCATGCCCCGCACGCCCCTCCAGCAGGCCGCCAGGTCTTCGCCGGCCGGCGCGATCACGCCCCGCGGACCGTCGCCCGCTTCCGCGGCCCGAGCGAAGCCGTCGCACCACTTCGCGACCACGCCCGCCCGATGGGCGTCTCCGACCACGTTGCCGAACGCGCGGCCGCGGATCGTGAAATACTGCGCGCCGTGATCGAAGACGGCTTCACCGATCCGGCGGGTCGCCATCCGGCCGCCGACGCCGCGGGATTTCTCGAGCACGATCACCCGCACCCCGGCCTGCACGAGTTCACTCGCGGCACACAGGCCGGCCACCCCCGCCCCCACGACGACGACTTCCGAAAAAAGGTGCCTGCCACCAAATCTGGGCGCTTTGGGCGATTCCATCTTGTCTACGTTCTCCAGATTTGGTGGCTGGCACCGTTTCATAGCCGCATCGGGTCGGTCGTGCAGGGGATGCGGCTCGAGGCGAGCACTTCGCCCGCGGCGCAGCCGGCCATCGTGCCGACCGTCTCCGCCATCGCCCGCACCCGTGGGAAGACGTGCGCCTTCTCCGGCGGAAACTGCGACCTGAAGCAGCCGATCGCCTCGAGCTTCGTCTCGAGGTGACCGGAAATGTTCACCACGATCGGCCAGTGGCCGTGCGGCACGTCGGGCACGCCGGCAAACAGGAAGTAGGTGAGGAACTGCGGCACGGTATGGACCGGCAGGGCGTCGAACGTGTCGTCCCACTTCGTGAGACGCGAGTAGAAGACCGCTGCCTCGGTGATCGCGACCGCCTGCGCGTGGTCGGGCGAGGCGAGCGGGGTCTTGTCGCCCAGGCCCAGCACGAGCCTCGGCCGCCACCTGCGAAACACCTTCGCAAGGGCCACGCGGACCTCGAACGAATCGAAGAGCCGACGGTTGGGGAAGCCGAGGTTCTCCCGGTGCGTGACGCCGAGCACCTTCGCCGCGCACGCCGCCTCCGCCAGCCGCTCCTGCGGCCCGCTCGATCTCGGCGTCGGCTCGCCGTCGGTGAGATCGACGATGCCGACGCGATGCCCCTGCGACGCGAGGAGGGCGAGCGTGCCGCCGCAGCCGATCTCGACGTCGTCGGGGTGAGCCCCGACCGCGATCACGTCGAGCGGCGGCGGGAGTTGGTCGGCCATCGTGCGAACGATCGCGGGTGTTTCAAGGCTTGGTGGCGGCGATCAGGAAGACGGGGTTGATCGACTCGAACCGGATCCGGTCCATCTGTTCGATGCCGCGGGCGATGTTCACCATCCAGTAGGCGGCGTCGCCCGCCTGCGACCGCAGGAAGGCATGCACGGCGGCCAGGTTTTCGATGCTGTTGCAGGCGGTCACGAGCCGTCCCCCGGCCTTGAGCCGCTTCCACGCCTCGGAAACGAGCATCGAAACGTCGCGGCCGCTGCCCCCGACATAGATCGCGTCAGGATCCGGCAGGCCGCTCCACGCTTCCGGTGCCCGCCCGAGCACGGGCCTGAGATTCGTGACACCGAAGCGGGCCGCATTTTCCCGGATGAGACCATGGTCGTCCGGGTCCATCTCGATCGCGTATGCCTCGCCGTTCTTCGCGAGCCTGGCCGCCTCGATCGCCACCGATCCGCTGCCGGCGCCGACGTCCCAGACGATGCTCGCCGCATGAAGTTCGAGTTCCGCCAGCGCCAGCGCCCGAACTTCCGCCGGCGTGAGCAGGCCTCGCTTGGGCCTCGACTGGAGGAACGACTCGTCGGCGTTGCCGAAAACCCGGCCGCCCACCTGCCCGGGCCGGTCGGCCGCCCGCAGCTTCCGCACGAGGATCATCACGTTGAGCGGACCGAAGGAATCCCTCGCGAGATCGGCGAGGCTTCCCTGCGTGACCCGCTCGTCCGGAGACCCGAGATTCTCGCAGACGTAGCCGTGGAAATAGTCGATGCCCTCGTCGAGCAGCGCCTTCGCCACCGCCGCCGGCGGCCACTGCTCGCTCGTGAACAGCCCCACCGTTTCGCTCGAGCGAATGCGGTCGATCACCCGCTCGATCGACTGGCCGGCGAGATTGGCGAGAAACGCATCCTCCCAGCTCTCCTTCACCCTGGCGAACGCAAGCTGCATGCTGCTGACGTGCGGCACCACCTCGAAGCGATCCTTGCCGAGCTTCGAGCAGACGTAGCGGGCCGTGCCGTAGAAGAGCGGATCGCCCGACGCGAGCACGACCATCCGCCCGTCCCCGGAGGCCTCGATCCGCTCGACGAGTTCCTCGAGATTGCCCGCCGGTCGAAACCTCGCCGACAACGCCGGCGGAAGCAGCATGGCGCACGACTCGGGCCCGAGCAGCACATCGGCCGACTCGACGAGCCTGCGGGCCTGAGCGGTCATGCCCTCGACGCCGTCGTCGCCGATCCCGACGATGTGGACTTTATCGGAGTGGACTTTCTCGGACTCCACGGCAGGCCTTGGGTTCAGGCCTGGAACGAACTGCCGCAGCCGCAGCTCTTCTTGGCGTTGGGGTTGTTGAACGTGAAGCCCCGCTTGTCGATCGCGTCGTGGAAGTCGAGCGTCGTCCCGTCGAGGAAAAGGTCGCTCTTCCTGTCGACCACGACCGCGACGCCGTGCTGCTCCTCACGGGTGTCGGCCTTCGGATCCCAGGCGGTATCGAAGCCGAGCGAGTACTGAAAGCCGCTGCAACCGCCTCCGGCGACGCCGATGCGGAGCACCGTGGCCGGGTCGAGCTTCTGCTCCGCGATGATCTTCTTCACCTCGCCAGCCGCTTTTTCCGTCAGAATGACCGACATTGCTTCTCGTCTCCTGGGTCGAAACCTGTTTCGTCCACCGCGGGAATTCTATCTCGCACGGCAATATTGGCAAAACCCTCCGCCGGCGGTCCGGAGGGCGTCAGCGGCCCGAACCGGCCGCGGCTCGAGCGGGGACGAGGCCCGGGAACGCGGCTGCGAGCTCCGCGGCACTCGGCACCACGAGCGTCGTTCCAGGCCGCAGCGAGACGCCGGGATCGATCGCCTTGTTCCAGGCATAGAGGCCGCGGTGCCAGCGGCCGTCGCCGTAGGCCGCTTCCGCCAAGTCCCACCAGGCATCCCCCTCCACCACCGTGCATGCCATTCCCTGGCGGACCACGCGGCCCGATTCCGCCGCGGGACCGCGCGGCCGTGGGCCATCGAACGGCTGCTCGAAAGCCGCCGGCACCACACCCGACGCATTCACGCCCACCCCGTTCACGACATCTCCGTTCACGACCTGAGCGTCCCCGATCGGCTTCGACCGCCGGTCCGCGATCGGCTCAGGCCGCTCGATCGCGGTCGGCTCTGGGGCCGGCGCCGCGACGGCGGCGGTCGGAGCGGCCTCGGCCGCCGTGAAGGCCGATCGATCGGGACGGCCGAGCTCGGGCGGATCGACGACCGCCTCGGGCTGCACCCAGGCGACGTTGGAATGGACGTCGACTCCAAGCCCGACCGGCGGCCTCGCGACGAAGAGCCTCGCCACGAGCGCCCCGAGGAAGACGCAGGCGAGCATGCCGAGAAGCCCGAGCAGGATTTTCGTCTCACGTCCCATGGGGAGCATTTTCCGGACCCCGGCGGCCTGCGACAACGCCAAAAACCTCGGCCGAACCGCCGGATGCGGCCCCGCCTCACCCCACCGGCGGTCGGCGGCTCGCCACCCGCAGCTTCGCCGATCGGCTGCGTGGATTGCGGCCGATCTCCTCGTCGCTCGCGACGAGCGGCGACCGCGTGAGGCACTCCCAGGTCTGCCGCGAACGAAAGGCCTCCTTGACGAGCCGATCCTCGAGCGAGTGGAACGAGATCACGGCGAGCCGACCGCCCGGGGCGAGCCGTGTCGGAATCCGCTCGAGCGCGATCCTGAGGCTCTTGAGCTCCTCGTTGACGGCGATGCGGAGCGCCTGGAAGGTGCGGGTGGCGGGGTGGATTCGCGACGGCGGATTCTGCCTCGGGACCGCCGACGCGACGAGCCTCGCAAACTCGCGGGCGGAGTGGATCGGCGCGGACTTGCGGGCATCGACGATGCGACGGGCGATGCGACGGCTGAACCGCTCCTCACCAAACTCGTAGATGAGGTCGGCGAGCGTCTCGACCCGCAGCCGGCTCACGAGCCGCCACGCCGGCTCCCCCTCCGTGGGATCGAACCGCAGGTCGAGCGGCCCATCCGACTCGAACGAGAAGCCGCGGTCGCGGTCGGCGAGCTGGTCGCTCGACATGCCCACGTCGAGCAGCACCGCGTCCACCTGCCCGACGCCGACGGCGTCGAGCACCTCCGGAACGTCGCGAAAGTTGGCCTGCGCGAACCGGACGGGCGAGCCCGCCATCTCCTCCGCGCCGCGGGCGATTGCCGCAGGATCGCGGTCGATCGCGATCACGCGGCCCGTCGGCCCGACCGCCTCGAGCAGCAGCCGCGTATGGCCCCCGCCGCCGAGCGTGCCGTCGACAACGCAGCTCCCCGGGGTGATCGCGAGGCAGGAAAGCACCTCGGCGGGCATGACGCTCATGTGACAGCTGGCGGACATGCTGCCATGCTACACGCCCGACGCCCCCTCATGATCGCCCGCCCGAAGAGCGAACCGGTGAGTGAACTCGACGACTACGACTACCCGCTGCCCGAAGACCTGATCGCCCAGGAGCCGCTCGCCGACCGCGCCGCCGCGAGGCTGCTCCTGCTCGGCCGTCACGACGGCTCGATCTCGCACCATCGCGTCCGCGATCTCCCGCAGATTCTGCGGCCGGAGGATCTCCTGGTCGTGAACGACACGCGGGTCGTGCCGGCAAGGCTCGTCGGCCGCAGGGAGGCGACCGGCGGCAGGTGGGAGGGGCTCTTCCTCGCGACCGAGGAGGTCGGCGGCCGAACACTCTGGCGGCTCGTGGCCCGGACCCGCGGGCGCCCCGGCCCCGGCGAAAGGATCGTGCTCGTCGATGCCTCGGGCCGGGATGCCGCGTCGATCGAACTGGTCGAACGCGGCGAGGGAGGCACCTGGCTCGTGGCCGCGTCGCCCAACGAACCCGCCACCACGCTCCTTGCCCGCGTCGGCCGCGTGCCCCTGCCCGGCTACATCCGCGGGGGCGAGGCGACCGCGTCAGACATCGACCGCTACCAGACGGTCTTCTCCCGGCACCCGGGGTCGGCGGCCGCCCCCACCGCCGGGCTCCACTTCACCGACGAACTGCTCGCCGCGGTCGCCGCCCGCGGCATCGCCCGCGCGAGCGTCACGCTCCACGTCGGCCTCGACACCTTCCGCCCGATCACGGCCGAACGTCTCGACGAACACAGAATGCACACCGAATGGTGCGAGTGCCCGCAGGCAACCGCCGATGCCATCCGCCGGACGAGGTCGCGGGGAGGCCGGGTCGTCGCCGTGGGCACGACGACCATGCGGACGCTCGAGACGGCCGCGGCCCGCTCGACCGGCGTCGAGGTCCCCTCGGCATGGAGCGGCCCGACCGACCTCTTTATCCGGCCCGGGTTTTCGTTCAAGGCGGTCGACGGCCTGTTGACGAATTTCCACCTCCCGCGGACAACGCTCATGGTGCTCGTGAGCACGTTCGCCTCCCGCGAGAGCATCCTGCGGGCCTACGACGAGGCGATCCGCGAGCGGTACCGCCTTTTGAGCTACGGCGACTGCATGCTCATCATCTGACCGCGATCTGTCGAAAGCCGCAATTCATCGAAAGGGATTCATGACCACACCGACCGCCTCCGCCGCCTCCGTCCGCGAGGAACACGTGCTCGTCGTGCCGAGGGACCTCCTCGACCGGCTCGGATCCTTCCAGGGATTCTGCGGCGATGCCGAACGCTACGTGAAGGATCTCCTCGATCCTTCGAACACGTTCTACCGGCCCCGGTCGAGCGTCGAGGAGGATCCGTCGCTCAAGCAGCTCATTCCCTACTGCGTGCTGCGGCACCGCGACGCGGCCGGGACGGCCCGCTATTTCGCCTACACCCGCGGGGGCAAGCAGGGCGAGGCCCGGCTTCATGCAAAGAGGTCGGTCGGCATCGGCGGCCACATCTCCGACGACGACGGCCGCGACGGCGATGCCGCGAGCTACGAGACGGGCATGCGGCGGGAACTCGACGAGGAGGTCGCGATCGATTCGCTCTTCACCTCGCGGTGCATCGGCCTCATCAACGACGACGCCACGCCGGTCGGCAGCGTCCACCTGGGGATCGTGCATCTGTGCGATCTCGAGCGACCTGTCGTCGCGCCGCGGGAGAGCGGCCTCGTGGAATGCGGCTTCGAGCTGCTCGAGTCGCTCCTGGCCTCCCGCGACCGCTTCGAGACCTGGTCGCAGATCGCCCTCGACGCGATCGCCTCCGGCCGCGCGGGCTGACGCCGAAACGACCGATCGCGGCCGATCTATCATGGATGGCATGGCGATCTACCTCGACAACCACTCGACGACGCGGCTCGACCCGCGGGTGCTCGACGCGATGATGCCGTGGCTCACCGACCGCTACGGCAACGCCGGGAGCACGACGCACGAGATGGGCCGTGAGGCCCGCGAGGCCGTGGAGCGGGCCCGCGACCAGGTCGGCCGGGCGGTCGGGGCCGTCCCAGACGAGATCGTCTTCACGAGCGGCGCGACCGAGGCGATCAACCTCGCGATCCTCGGATCGGCCTCGCGGCCCGGACGTGACCGCAGCCACGCCGTGAGCCTCGCCACGGAGCACCGTGCCACGCTCGATCCGCTCGCGCACCTCGCCCGTCACGGCCGGGCCGTGACGCTCCTCGACGTCGCGTCGCAGTCGGCGAGCGAGCCCTGCGGCACCGTCACCGCCGACGCGATCGCCCGCGCGATCCGGCCGGAGACGTTCCTCGTCTCGCTGCTCCTGGCCAACAACGAGATCGGCACGATCCAGCCGGTCGGCGAGATCGCGGAGGCGATCCGTGACCGCGGCTGCCTCGTCCACGTCGATGCCTCGCAGGCCCTCGGCCGCATCACGGTGAACGTGGACGATCTCGGCTGCGACCTCGCGAGCTTTTCGGCCCACAAGTTCCACGGGCCCAAGGGCGCCGGCTGCCTCTTCGTCCGCCGCCGCGGACGTCCGTGCCGGATCGATCCGCTCACGCACGGGGGCGGCCAGGAGCGGGGCCTGCGGTGCGGCACGCTCGACGTGCCCGCGATCGTGGGCATGGGTGCCGCCGCCGAGATCGCCGCCCGGGAATGCTCGGCGGAGATGCCCCGGATCACGAAGCTTCGCGACCGCCTCTGGAACGCGCTTGCCGCATCGATCCCCGAGATCGCGATCAACGGCCCGCCGCTCGACGCCCCGGCCGTACGGCTCGGCAACAACCTCAACATCCGGATCGGCGGCGTCGACGGTCAGTCGCTCCTCGCGACGCTCGCCGCCGAAGGTGTCGCCGCGAGTTCCGGCAGCGCCTGCTCCTCCGCCGAGCCCGCGCCGAGCCACGTGCTGCGGGCGATCGGCCTCTCGGAAGACGACGCCCGCTCGAGCCTCCGCTTCGGCCTCTCGCGATTCACGACCGCCGAAGAGATCGACCACGCCGCCGCGATCCTCGCCGCCGGCGTCAGCCGGCTGCGCGGCCAGCTTCGCGGGATCTGACCCGAGCGACGATTCGGGCCACGCGAGCCCCGAACCAGCAGTGTTGACCGTGAGGGGCTGCCCGTGCCATGTCGCCGGGCTGTGCGAGCAAGCGCAGACAGAATGCCCACGCCGGCATGAAGAGTGCCGTACTTCCACAGTTCTTGCAGCGGTTCCGCCCGTTGGAAGCCGGCCGCGGCAACGATCGCCACAACCACACCGCAAAACAGCCCTCGGCGTCGCATGTCACGAACTCTTCGGCGTGCGCACGGTCGTCATGCCAGCCTCGTCCACGACCCGCTTCCAGAAAAGCGACGTCGTGGCCGCGTCGAAATGAAACTGGAACGAGTGGCCCGACCACTCTCGCCTGAAAGGCTCACTGAGTCCCACAGTCTGAATATTGATGTTCGTGCCGAAGTGATCCACTTCCTTCATCCCGATCGGCATCGCATTCGCCTTCGCCACGAAGGCCATCGACCGGGTTGAACGTGTTGATCCACTTGCCTGAGCCGCCGCCCGTGCCCGATGGCCAGTATCGGCAGTAGACGGTCGTGGACGTCGGTGATCCGAGAGCGGCATCGAGGGGCGCCACGGGTGTCGTCGCCGCAGGCCACTGCCGAGATCTCCCCCTGCATGGCGGCATGCTCCCCCGAGAACGATGTTGTTGACGGCGGTTTTCGGCTGACTGAGCGCCACCCCGGTCCCACGGAAGCCCGAGCCGCAAGTTTCCCTGCAGGCGAACAGGTGCCCAACACGGAAGCCCGAGCCGCAAGTTTCCCTGCAGGCGAACAGGTGCCCAACACGGAAGCCCG
>DHLZ01000297.1 GCA_002405515.1 Planctomycetaceae bacterium UBA4655 | reverse complement strand
CCGAAGGCCCGCCGCCTCCACGGCCCGTGGGGCCTGTTGGCCATGGCCGGCTCGCTCGCCGCCGCCGTCCTCGTCATCGTGACGGTGCTCAACGATAGCCCACAGGTCGCCATCGGGGACTTCGCGGAACACGCCAGGCAAAAGCCTGCCCCCGCGATTCCTGCGACGGAGAAAGACGCCGTGAATTTTCAAGCCGCGGGGAAGGCTCCTGCCGAAGCATCGGCTCCAGCGGCACCGTCGGCTCCGTCGGCTCCGTCGAGGGTTGCGGCTCCTGCCTTCGGCCGTGAGCTTGCGGATCACGAAGGCGGGCGCATAGGCGGTGGCGGAGGAGTGGCCAAAGGCAAGAGCGGCGACCCATTCGGGCCCAGCGATTCGCGCCGACGAGACCTACAGCCCAGCTCCCCGTCAGACGGCGACGCAGCCGCGAGAGACAACGAAGCAGGGCAACAGCTCGCGCTGGCGGCAAAGAAGTCCGCCGACGGCAGGGGGAAATTGGCTTTGGATTTGCCCGGGGGCACTCCGGCGGTCCCCGGCCGCATGGAAGGTGCAGCCGCCGGGAGATATCCATCGACACGCATGCTCCGCGAGGAGGGCCGCGAGACGTACGAGCGGCTCCAGGAAAACCGGAAGCTGGCGGTTTCCGACCAGCCGCTCTCGACCTTCTCGATCGACGTCGACACCGCGTCGTACGCCAACGTGCGGCGGTTCCTCTCCTCGGGCCGGCTGCCGCCGCGGGACGCCGTCCGCATCGAGGAGCTCGTCAATTACTTTCGCTACGACGATCCCAAGCCGGATGGTGACGCCCCGTTCTCCGTCGCGATCGAGTCGGCGGCGAGCCCCTGGCACGACGGCCGCTTGATCGTCCGGATCGGCCTGAAGGGCCGCGAGATCGACCGGACGCGGCGGCCGGCCGGCAACCTCGTCTTCCTCATCGACTCGTCGGGCTCGATGCAGGAGCCCGACAAGCTCCCGCTCGTGAAGCAGGCGGTCGCGATGCTCGTCGGGGAGCTCACGGAGAACGACCGCGTCTCGATCGTCACCTACGCCGGCGATGCGGGGCTCGTGCTCCCGCCGACCACGGGCGACCAGAAGCAGCGGATCCTCGCCGCGATCGAGGGCCTTCGCGCCGGCGGCTCGACCAACGGTAGCGCCGGCATCGAGCTCGCCTACGATCAGGCGGCGGAGTACTTCATCGAGGGGGGCGTCAACCGGGTGATCCTCGCCACCGACGGCGACCTGAACGTCGGCGTCACGAGCGATGCGGCGCTCGTCGAGCTCATCAAGCGGAAGGCGGCCGGTGGCACGTTCCTCACCGTTCTCGGCTTCGGGCAGGGCAACCTGCAGGACGCGAAGATGGAGAAGATCGCCGACAACGGCAATGGCATCTACGCCTACATCGACGGCGTCCGCGAGGCCCGCAAGGTGCTCGTCGAGCAGCTGACAGGCTCCACGATCACGATCGCCAAGGACGTCAAAATCCAGGTCGAGTTCAACCCCGCGACCGTCGCCTCCTACCGGCTCATCGGCTACGAGAACAGGCTGCTTGCCGCCCGCGACTTCCGCGACGACCGTAAGGATGCCGGCGAGATCGGCGCGGGCCACTCCGTCACCGCCCTCTACGAAATCGTGCCCGTCGGCGGGCCGCCCGGCGACATCGCCGCCTCGGGCGACGAGCCGCTGAAGTACCAGCCGCAGCCCGAGCGGGCCGCCACCGCGAAGCCTGCCGCCGCCGCGAAGCCCGCCGCCATCGACGCCGCGTTCAGCCGCGAGCTGCTCACGGTGAAGCTGCGGTTCAAGAAGCCCGACGGCCGGGAGAGCGTGCTGCGGGAGTTTCCGCTCGGCGACCGCGGCGGTGATTTCGAGGCGGCCTCGGCTGACCTGCGGTTCGCCGCCGCCGTGGCGACCTTCGGCATGATCCTCCGCGGCAGCGACCAAACTGGCTCGGCCACGCTCGACGACGTGGCGAGGATCGCCGGCCATGCGATCGGCCACGACGACGGGGGCTACCGGGCCGAGTTCCTCGACCTCGTGCGGAAGGCCGGCAGCCTTGGCATCACGGCCGATCCCTGATGCATTCGCCATGACAGGCCTCCTTCCGCGGCTGTGCCGCTGGAAGAACGGTAGGTCAGAATGCTCGGTGCTGACCGCGCATGCCGCCGCCGGCGCGGCACGACAACACTGTTGCGTGATGGACGCTCTCCGCACCGCCCTCCTCGTCGTCGCGATCCTCGCCGCCGGCTGCCAGCGGGGCTACGTGATCGACGTGCCGCGCAACCGCGTCACCTTCCAGACCTGGGACGAGGGCAACGGCACGCAACGCTTCCCCGTGATCGGGGCCGATGCGGCCACGTTCGAGGCCTTTGAGATTCCGGGCGCGGGCGGGGATTTCGGCCGTGACGCCCGGAAGGTGTTCGAGGGGCCGAAGAAGATCAAATGGGCCGATCCAAAGTCATTCCGCTTTCTCGGGTCGAACTTTCGCGACGATCGGGCGGTGTTTCGCGACGACCGGGCGATCTTTATGCGACATGGCATAGGCAGGAACATCGTCCGGGTGGACGGCGCCGATCCCGATACGTTCACCCGGATCACGCCCGGCGTGTGGCGGGACCGGGAGCGGGTGTTCTACGGGCTGCAGGGCTTCGTGCCGCGAGACATCGCATCGTTTCGGATCCTCGATCACGCCGGCTGGGCGCGGGACGACCAGGCGATTTATTGGTACGGCCGCGAGTTGCCGGGCGTCGATGCGGACTCGTTCGCGATCTGTGCCGCAGACGACACATTCGCCCGCGACGCGACGGACGGATCGCGAGGAGTGGATCTTCCGGGTGGTCGATGAAACGAGTGGAGACGATCACCGCGGACCGGCTCCGCGCGGGTGCGACCGAAGTCGTCGGGCTCGCTGTCGAGCACGTTCATCTGGCAGCCGACGGACGCGATCCACGGGAGTTTGGTCACGGCCGCAGCGTAGCAGCCGCGTTGCACGCCCGGCGACCGCCCGATAATATGTTCAGAAGTACAGTATTTATTCGTTCCTCGGAGGCCCTGCCATGAACGCCGACACGATCCGTGAGTATCTTCGCCGTGAGCCATTCGAACCGTTCGTGATCCGCATGTCGAACGGCGAGGCCCACGAGATCCGCCATCCCGAGTGCGCATTCGTCATGAAGACGAAGATGATCGTCTACTATCCCGCCGACGACCGCAGCGTCACCTGTTCTCTCGTCCACGTCAACAGCGTCGACGCCCTGCAGGCCAGCTGACCCGAGATCCAGCGTCCGCCCGGAGCACACCGCCGCCCCGCAGCCCGACGCGGAAGCCCGAGCCGCAAGTTTCCCTGCAGGCGAACAGGTGCCCAATACGGACGCCCGAGGCGCAAGTTTCCCTGCAGGCGAACAGGTGCCCAATACGGAAGCCCGAGGCGC
>DHLZ01000083.1 GCA_002405515.1 Planctomycetaceae bacterium UBA4655 | reverse complement strand
GCGAGCGTCCGGCGACGGGCGGGGGCGCTCGAAGGAAACGGGCAGCCCTGAACCCAGCAGAAACTGCGTGCGCAACCACCCGGCGTGCCCGGTCAGCCGCGGATGAACCGCTCGATCCGCGACAGGCCGTCTTCGAGCTTCGCTTCCGACGCCGCGAACGACATCCGGACGTGGCCTTCCGCTCCGAAGGCGCTGCCCGGAACGAGGGCGACGTGCTCCTTCTCGAGCAGTTGCTCGCACCACTGCATGCTCGTGCGGGGCCCCGGGATCGCGAAGAACGCGTAAAAGGCGCCGCCGATCTGCGGGAGCCGCACGCCCGGCATGGCGGCGAGCCGCGCCGCGACGAGGTCGCGACGCTTCTGGAAGGCCCTGCACATCTCGGCCACGCAATCCTGCGGACCGGTGACCGCGGCGACCGCCGCGTGCTGGCTCACGCTCGACGGGTTGCTCGTCTCCTGGCTCTGGAGGTTCGCGATCGCTTTCGAGAGCGGCTCGGGCGCGATCGTCCAGCCGATCCGCCAGCCGGTCATCGAGTAGGTCTTGCTCACGCCCGCGACCACGATCGTTCGGTCGGCCAGGCCGGGCCGCAGCGTCGGAAACGATACCGCCTTCCGTCCGTCGTAGACGAGCTGGTCGTAGATCTCGTCGGAGACGACCGAGAGGTTGGCGGCGATCGCGACATCGGCGAGCGCCCCGAGCTCCTCCGGAGAATAGACGACGCCGGTCGGGTTGCTCGGGGAGCAGAGAAGCAGCATCCGCGTGGCCGGGGTGATCGCGGCCCGAAGCTGCTCCGGCCGCAGCTTGAAATCGTCCTCGAGCCGGGTCGGCAGGAGCACGGGACGGCCCCCGGCGAGCTTGATGAGCTCCGCGTAGCTCACCCAGTAGGGGGTCGGAACGATCACCTCGTCCCCCTCGTCGATCACGGCCGTGAACACGTTGTGGAGGGCATGCTTGGCGCCGTTGGAGACGACCACCTGCTGCGGCGTGACCGGAATCCCGGTTCGCTTCGTGTAGTCGGCCGCCACGGCCTTGCGGAGGTCGGGGATTCCGGCCGCGGGGGTGTATTTCGTCTTGCCGGCCCGGATCGCCGTCTCGGCGGCGCGGCAGACATGGTCCGGCGTGGGGAAATCGGGTTCGCCGACCGAGAGATCGACGACGTCGATGCCGTCGGCGGCCATCGCCTGGGCCCGAGCGGCCATGGCCAGGGTGGCGGAAGGCTCGAGCGCTTCCATGCGGCGAGCCAGCTTGACGCGTGTATGCATGCGTTCAATGATAGCACGGAGTTTCGCCGTGCAAGCGGCGAGCTCGAGGCTTCCGCCCGAGGATTTCCCATCCATATGCCCCAAGACCGCGTCGGCGTCTGGCTCGTCGGAGCCAAGGGGGGCGTTGCCACCACCATGATGACGGGACTCGCCTCGCTTTCACGCGGCGCGATCGACCCGGTCGGGCTGGTGACGGCCCTCGATCCGTTCGCTTCCCTGGGGCTCGTCGGTTTCGACCAGCTTGTCGTCGGCGGCCACGACATACGCTCCGGCAGCCTGCTCGACGAGGCCCGCTCGATGTGGACCACGAGCCGGGCGATCCGGCCGGATCTGATCGAGGATGCCGCCGATTATCTGGCGGCCGTCGAGGCCCGGCTGCGGCCCGGCACGGTCGTCGCCAGCGGCGACAAGATCCGCGAACTCGCCGATGAAGCGGTCGCCGCCCACGTCGAGTCGCCGCGGGCGGCCATCGATCGCATCCGTAACGACATCGTCGCGTTCGCCGCCGCGGAGCGGCTCGCGCGGGTCGTGGTGGTGAACGTCGCCTCGACGGAGCCGCCGCCATCGAGGCCGATTCCGAGGGAATACGCCGAGCTCGCGCCGCTGCTGGACGACGATACGGCCTGCCCGCTGCCGTCGAGCAGCCTGTACGCGCTGGCCGCCTTCGAGGCGGGAGCGTCGTTCGTCAACTTCACGCCCTCTGCCGGTTCCACGCCCCAGGCTCTCCAGGAGGCGGCGGAGCGGCATGGCGTGCCCCACGCGGGCTGCGACGGCAAGACCGGCGAAACGCTGCTCAAGAGCGTGCTCGCGCCGATGTTCGCGGCCCGGAACCTCGAGGTCATGAGCTGGGTCGGCCACAACATCTTCGGCAACATGGACGGGAAGGTGCTCGACGACCCTCGGAACAAGGCGGCCAAGGTGAAGAGCAAGGACCACCTGCTCTCGCAGATCCTGGGCTACCCGCCGCAGACCCACGTCTCGATCGAATACATCCGCAGCCTCGGCGACTGGAAGACCGCGTGGGACCACGTCCATTTTCGAGGGTTCCTCGGAACGACGATGACGTTCCAGTTCACCTGGCAGGGTTGTGATTCGATCCTCGCGGCGCCGCTCGTGATCGATCTGGTTCGGTTGGTGGAACGGGCGCATCGCGCCGGCGACCGCGGCGTGCTCGAATGGCTCGCGTGTTTCTTCAAGAGCCCGATCAACGTGAGCGAGCAAAACTTCTCGAAGCAGGTCGCGATGCTCGACGAGTGGGCGAGGTCGTCGAGCGATTCTTTCCGAAATGTCTCTTGACAATTCGGCATCGCATACGCCACAGTGCGCACCATGTTGATTCGAAGCGCCGCTCGTCGATGATGCTTCGATGGTTTTGGTGATGCATCTCGACGAGCGCATCTGGACGATTCCAGGTGCCACAGGCGCGGGCAACGGATGCTGCGAACGTGTCACGGTTACAGACGGTGTCACGGTTCCAGAGGGTGTCACTGTCAGAGACGGTGTCACTGTCAGGGAACGGCGGGGGTGGTGTCGCGGTCGCTCCATTCGGGAGCGGTTCTCCTCACCAACACTTCATGCGGCAGTCGCCCGGGATGTGCCGCTCCTTTTCGCAGGCAGAGGGGGCAGAGGGCCATTTTTTCGCTGTGAATCCGCTTTTTTCAGCGTTGATTCACCCGCGTTCGTTCATCTCGAGATTCAGTGATTCGTGGTCGGCTCATCCGGGCCGGTCGCGGATCGTTTCGCCATCGTCGTCCGATCCCTCCCGAAGAGCGCCCGGGGGATCGGATGTGTGTTGTGAGTTCGGGCGCTCGTGGCAAGGAGCCATTACCATGGCGAAGAAGAAGAAGAAGGCTGCCAAGAAGGTCGCCACCAAGAAGAAGAAGGCCCGCAAGTAGTCCTTCTCCCGGCCGTTCGTGGCCGGGGCACCTGGCGTGACCGCCTTCGGGCACACCCAGGGTTCTCTCACGCGTTCAGACGAGAAAGGCCGGCCCGGGCCCTTGGGCGCCCGGGCCGGCCTGATTTTTTGAACGGGGTTGTTTTTTGGGCAGGGGGTCATTCCAGGGTAACCTGATCTGCGCATTTCCCTCATCTTTCCAGACGGTCCGGCGGGCTGCGCGAGATACTCGGTGACGATCCATTCGACGACTCCCGCGCCTCCCAGACGCGGCGACCACCTTCTCGTGGCGGTGAAGCCGGGCGCCGAGGCGGCGGTCGTGGAACGTCAGCAGGTGATCCTGCCCGAACTCGTGCGGGCGGCCTGGCGAAAGGGGATCGTGACCTTCCGTTTGCCGCCGGGCTTCGACCCGCCCGACGACTTCTTCCCGGAACTCTTCGTGGCGCAGGCCGTCATCCGGTCGTTCGGCCAGGCCGTGGGAGCATCCATCGACGCGAGGGCCGACGCCGCCGTCGCGATCGCCGGCCGGGGTCCGTGGGATGTCGTTCACGTATGGGGCCGCGAAGCTTTCGTCGCGGATCGATCCGCCGACACCGCGGCCGGCGACGCGGAAGAGGAAGTGGTGGAGGCGATTCGCCGACGCATCGAACATACGTCCCGGGATCGCGGCACGGCGGCCGACACGGTGCCCGGCGACCTCGTCTTCGACTGCGTCGTCGATTCGCCGGATCGATGGTGGATCGGCTGGCATCGCGGCCTGACACCGATGAGTTGCAGGCCCGGCGGCATGCACCCGCTTCACGACGCCGCCGGGAAGGTCTCGCGGGCGTGGCTGAAGCTCGATGAGGCGATCGCCACGTCGGGCGTCCGTCTTGCCGCCGGCGAGCGGGCCTGCGAAATCGGAGCCTCGCCCGGCGGCGCCTGCCAGCGGCTGCTCGAGGCCGGGCTCCGCGTGGTCGGGATCGACCCCGCGCTCGTGGATCCGAGGGTCGCTGAGCATCCGCGATTCGAGCAGTGGCGGATGCGTGCCCGCGACGTGAAGCTCAAGGCCTTCCGCGGCTTCGACTGGTTCGTCGCCGACATGAACATCGACCCGACGAGCACGATGGAATCGCTCGGGAGGATCCTCACGGCGCCGGGCGTCCGACCGAAGGGCGTCATCGCCACGCTCAAGCTGCCCGACTGGTCGCGTGCGGCCGAGATCCCCGGCTGGCTCGATCGCTTCCGGGAGTGGGGGCAGACACCTGTCATGGCCCGCCAGCTCTCGACCGGCGGCCGGGAGGTCTGCATCGTGACGGAACTGCGGAGGCAGGCCCCAACACGGAAGCCCGACCTTCCACGGAAGCCCGAGGCGCAAGCCGAGAGGGGAGTTGACGATGCCCCGTGAGTGAATGCCGGGGTGAAAATCCGTCTCGTGCGAATCAATCTCGCTGGGTTCGGGGCTGCCCATGCCCATCGCCGGACGCTCGCTGCGGGCATCCTGCCCTCCGCTTGCTCGGATGCAGACTTCGCTCCGCAATCCTTGCTTCGCTTGTCTGCAAACGCCGGCACCTGGACACGGGCAGCCCCGCACGGTCAAACGTGGCACTGAATGAGTC
>DHLZ01000063.1 GCA_002405515.1 Planctomycetaceae bacterium UBA4655 | reverse complement strand
GCTTCCGTAGTGGGCACCTGTTCGCCTGCAGGGAAACTTGCGCCTCGGGCTTCCGTAGTGGGCACCTGTTCGCCTGCAGGGAAACTTGCGCCTCGGCCTTCCGTAGTGGGCACCTGTTCGCCTGCAGGGAAACTTGCGGCTCGGGTGTGCGTCGAAAGTCGTCGGGCAGAGTTGCCTGCGGAATATGTCAACTCCCGGTTGATCCCGGGAGTACCTCGCCGGCGAAGCGATCGACCGCTCCGGCGATGGTGAGCGGGACATGCCCTGATCCGCCGCCTTCGGCCGCACGTCCCCGCACATCTCGCACGTGCCGGGCGGACACGATGTTTTTGGGAAATCCCGGCCGAGTGCCGAAAGACCCTGCCGGGGGCTCAGGGCGACTCGCTGCCGAGGAGCCGCTGCTCCTCCTCTTCCTGGATGATGATCCGGGGCGTGACCATCAGCATGAGGCTGTCGGTCGTCCGGCCCAGGCCGACGTTCTTGAAAAGACGGTTGATGTAGGGAACCTTGGAGAGGATCGGCACGCCGAACTCGTTGCGGCCCTCCCGCTGCCGCTTGATTCCGCCGAGGAGCACCGTTCCGCCGTCCGGCACGCTCACCGTCGTGGTCACGGTCGTGAAGAGGAACTCCGGCAGCTGGATCGTCGTGCCGCTCGAGCGGAACTCCTGCTCGCGTTCGTTTCGAAGGCCCGTGGTCAGGCCGGCGCCGAGGCCGGTCCCCTGGACGGCGGCGTCACCATCGACGCCCGACCTTTCGTCGCTGCTCTTCGACTTCGAAGAGCGAGTTCCCTCGAACTGGAATTCCTGCACCTTCCCGATCGACGAGAAGAAGGGAACGAGCGTCAGCCTGACGAATCGCCGGTCGCTCGAGACGACGGCCTGGACGTTCACGGCCGTGCCCTCGGAGAGCACCGTGATGACCGGCTGCTGGGCGGCCGCAAAGTCGCCGACGACGGGCACCACGCTCGTCACGAACGGCCGCTGGCGGGTGTCCGAGACGAACGCGTTCTGGCCGTTGAAGAGCGTGACCTTCGGGGCCTGCATGATGTTGCTGCGGGTGTTGCCCTGGGCGGCCTGGATCAGGAAGTAGGCCTCGATGTCCGACAGGATCGCGAAGCCGAAGTTCGCCGCGCTCGTGGTCGGATCGGGCAGCCCCGGCAGCTGCGGGACCGCGGCGGCGGCGAAGCTGTTCTGCCGAAACGGGATCGAGAAGAAGTTTCGTTGCGGCATAACCGCGTTGGGATTGTTCGGATCGGCAATGACGCCTCCCGGATCGGGGGCGAGTGTCACGCCCGGGTTGCCGGAGTTGTCGAGGCCGATCGTCTGCGACCGCGAGCCCGGCTGCGGGGCGAGGCCGAAAGCGTAGGGCGACGTCGAGCCGTTTGCCTGGTTCGGGATGGCCGTCATGTTGAGCGGCTCCCCGGTGTTGGTCTGGATGTTGAAGTCGAAGTCGACGCCGATCCGCTCGAAGAAGGTGTCGTTGAGGCTGATGAAGCGGACCTCGATCGTGACTTGGAGATCCTGGAGCCTGCGGAGCTGCTCGAGCAGGTCGGCGATCTCCTCGTGCACCTCCTGCGTCTGGCTCACGACGATGCTCAGGTTCGTGCGGAACTCCTGGATCGCCCCCTGGCCGCCGACGGTGTTCCAGGTCTGCGGAGCGACGGTGTTCTGGATGAGCTCGATGAGCGAGGCGAAGTCCGCCTGGCCGCCGCCGACCGTGGGCGGACCGAACGGGATCGACGGCGTCGGTCCGGCCGCGGGGCCACCGCCGCGGACCTGCGCGAGCGTCTGCGGATTCACCGACCCGTCGCCGCCGTTGCCGGAAATTCCATTGACGCCGACCTGGGGCCCGCCGGGCTGGACCGACACGGTCGGACTGCCCGACAGCCGCGAGTAGCCGTCGCGGAGGGCTCCGGTGATGCCGAGGCCATCCGAGGAGAAGTTCGGGACCGCGATCACGAGATCGGCCACCGGATAGGAGCGGCTGATGTAGTCACCCTTCATGAGTTCCGGCGCGGTGACCTTCAGGACCTCGTCGCGAACGATCGTGTCGAGCGCGAGCTGCTCGAGCACGAGCTTGAGGGCGCTCTTGAGCGAGATCGGCTGATCGATCGTGAGCGTCACGGGCGTGTCGCTTCGCACCCCGGCCTTCTCGAGGCCGGCGGGGTCGAGATGGATCGGGATGCCGGCCTGCTTCGCGAGATCGTCGAGCACCACCGACAGGGGGGCCGGCTTGCCGTGGGAGAGCGTCACCGGCGTGGAGAGCTTCTTGAGGATGACCGCCTCGGCCGGGCTCGAGCGGCTCCTGCCGTCCGCCCGCAGCCGCGAGCGGTTCTTCGTGAGGTCGGACCAGTCCTTCATCTGCGGGTACTCGATCGGGCCCACGAATCCCCCGCTCGACTTCTCGGCGTCCTCCGCGACGTCGAGGAATGCGGCCTGCTTTTCCCCTGCGATCGAACGCTGGGCCTCGATCCGGCGGATCACCTGGCTTTGGGCGAGCAGCTGCTTGACGACGGGGTTGTCCGGGGCGAGCTTCGCCGCCCGCTTGGCGACCGTCTCGGCCTCGGCGAAACGACGGGCGTCCATGAGGTCGTTGTATTCCTCGATCAGCATCGCGAGTCGCTCCTCGCGGGCGACTCCGGCCGCCTGTCGCCGCTCGATGTCCTTCTCGATTTCGCCGTTTCGTTTTTCGAGCGCGAGCTCGCCCCGCCGCTTGCCGGTCGCCTCCTCGATCTCCCGCTTCGTCCGCTCGATCCGGCGGGCGATCTTCTCACGGGCGTCGGCGGGCATCTCCCGGCGGCCGAGATCGGTCGAGAGGGCGTCGAGCATTTCGAGTGCTTCCGCGGGGCTCTTCTCGGCCCTCCGCTTCGCCGCGAGCTGCCGCGAGGCGGCGTCGGCTGAGAACCGGGCGACCTCGAGGTCGGGCGGGAGCTTTTCGGGCGGCGTGCGGGCGGAGGCCGGAGCCGGCAATGCGGCCGGTGCGGAGGCCGCCGGATCGGCGGGGGCCGGAGCCGGTGGCAGTGGGGGGCTGCCACCGCGGGCCTTCGCGACCGCCTCCTCGATCTTTCGGCGAGCCGCCGACGCCTCCGCCGGCGGATCCTCCGCTCGCGCGTGCAGTGTCAGCAGCATCGCGCAGAACAAGCCGGCCATCAAAGGTGTCGATCGAAACGGGCCTATCATGGGAGACGCCCCTCGGGGGTATCGGGTGCCCTGGGAACCGGGAACATGGTCGGGGAATACGGCCGCGGGCGGGCACGGGTCAAGGCCACGTGTCGGCCGGGAACCGTGGCTCCAGGGAATCCCCTCTCGTCCGACTCCCTGTCTTGCCGGCCTTGCCCCCGTGAGCGGAGGCCTGCGGCGCAATCCTGTTCGGCACGGCGAGT
>DHLZ01000259.1:588-5553 GCA_002405515.1 Planctomycetaceae bacterium UBA4655 | reverse complement strand
CCGGCGCCGGACGCTCGCTTCGCGCATCCTGTGCTCCGCTCGCTCGGATGCCGATTTCGCTTCGCAATCCTTGCTTCGCTCGGCGGCATACGCCGGCTCCCGGGCACGGGCAGCCCCTCACGGTCTAGCGTGATGGGCTCGGAGCGGCGGCTCACGTTTGTGTTTTGGTCAGCGGCGGTGGCGGCGCATCGCGACGACGACGCGGCTTTTCTTCGGTGGGCTGTGGACGACGACCGGCCCGATCGGATTTGTTTTTTCGGGATCGGGTTCGTGGATCGTCACGGTTACGGGCTCGGGCTCCGGCTCCCGCACCGGCTCGGGGGCCGGCTTCGGCTCCGGCAGCCAGCGGCGGAGCGTGCCGTCGAGCGATCGCACCGTCGCGCCCGCCTGATCGAAGACCCTCGCGACGTGGGCGTGGCAGGTGAGCACGAGCAACTGTCGCGGGAATCTGGGGCTCTCTGCGGCGAACTCGACGAGCACCCTCGCGGCCGACGCGGCCCGGGCGTCGTCGAAGTTGACGAGTGCATCGTCCATGATCACCGGCATGCGGACACCGCGCCGCTCGAGGTCGGAAACGAGCGCGAGCCGCAGCGCGAGAAACACCTGCTCGCGGGTGCCCCGGCTGAGGCGATCGGGCTTCCACTGTCGCCCGTCGGAATCGTGAATCTCGAGCAGCGCCTCGTCGAGCAGGGTCGTGATCGCGACATACCGGCCGCCCGTGAGCCTCGCGAGCCACCGCGAGGCCTCCTTGAGCACTGGAGGCTGGTGGTTTCTCGCGACCTGCAGCCTTGTCTCCTCGAGCAGGTCTCGGGCAAGCGAGAGGCTCCGCCGCCGGTGTCGCTGCGAAGAGAGCCGCTCCTCGACGTCCGCGATCTCCCGCTGGAGCGGTTCGCCGGAGCGATCCTGGGCCGCCGCCTCCGCCCGCGCGAGCGCTGCCGCACGACGCTCGCGGGCGCGGGCCACCGCGTCGCGGGCCTGCGCCACCGCGCGGTCGGCTTCGCGGGCCCGTTCGGCGAGCGGGATCGTCGTGGCGTCGGCTGGACGAAGCGACGCCGCAGGGAGTGACTCCGCGAGCCATCGGTCGAGATCCTCGAGCCGAGACTCGGGCAGGTCGTCGTTCGCCGCGAGCCGGTCGCGGGCGGCGGTGAACTCGGCCGCGGCGACCCTCGCCTCCTCCCGCAGCCGCTCGAACTCCTGTCTCCGGTCCACGAGCGCCACGAATGATGCCTCGTCGGAGACACCCCAACGGCCGTAGATCGCCGCCAGCTTCGACTCGGCCGCCTGGAGTGACCGGAGGGCACGGCGGTGGAGTCGGCGGGCCGCGACCAGCTTCCGCTTTCGTCGACTGCGGAGTCGGGCGTGGGTCGCATCGGCCTCCAGCCGCTCGCGGAGCCTGCGGACCTGGTCGGTCGGGGAGAATCCGTCGTGGAGCGATCCTTCCGGCAGCATGTCGCAGTCGGCGAGCAGCTGCTCGATCCGCTGGCGGTAGGCGGCGACCGACTCACGGCGGATGCGGGCCTCCTCGGCGGCACGCCGGCGCTCGTCGTCGAGCGCCAGGAGGGCCGTGCGGTGGTGCGCGAGGTCGCGAACGTCGCTCGGCCGAAGCGTCGTCGGCAATCCTCGCTGCTCGAGGCCGCGTCGCCAGGCGGCCTTCGCCGTCTTCGTCGCGGCGATCGCCTTCGCGAGCCGCTCCTCGGCCGTCGTCACGCCGTCGCTGAGCAGATTGAGCGTGCCCTCGCGGGCGGCGATTCCCTCGAGCCTCTCCACCTCCGCCTGCGCCTCGGCCGCCCGCTGCGGAAGCGCCCGCATCGCCTCCTGCGGAATCCGGCGTTCGAGCTGCTCGCAGGCCGTCTGTGCCTCCTGCCGCTGCTTCCTCGCCAGCTCCAGCTGCCGTCGCGACACGTCGAGCCGGCCAGTCGCCGCCCGGTCGAGCGACCAGGTCGTCGCGCCGGCGACGACGACTCCCGCGAGGCCGAGGGCGGCCATGGCGTAGGCCATCGACCCGGGCACGGCCTGCGGCAAGAGCAGTCCCGAGAGCAGAAGACCGGCCCCGAGCACGAACACCGCTCCAAGTCCGAGCAGCCACTCCACCGGAACCAACTGCTGCCGCGCGGCGAGCACGACCTCCCTCTCGAGCCGCTGAGTCGCGCGGTCGAGCTCAGCCAGCTGGTCTCCTGCCGTGATCCGATTGCGGTAGAGCGTCGCCTTGGCCGAAGCCTCCTCGATCGCTTCGGCGAGCTTCACCTTGCCGGCGCCGACGAGGCTCGAACGCAAGCCGTCGAGCCCGGTCTTCGCCTCCCGGACTGCGGCCTTCGCCTCCACCACCTGCCGCCGCGCGGTGGTGACGGCGCGGGACTTCGCGCGGAGCCCGCCAAACGGCCGCGTGAAACCGATCGGCAGCGACGTGTCGCCAAAGGGATCGGCGGCGTCCCACGGGGCGACATCGGCCGCCACGGCCTTTGGCTCGATCCGCCAGAGCCGCGCGATCCCGGCCGTGCCGAGCAGCTCGCCGAACCGGCGGCTGGCGAGCCGCGAGTGGGCCTCCGCCTGCGCCGCTTCCGACAGGAGCCGGTCGAGTCGTGGGAGGTCGTCGGCCAGGGCCATGATCGAGGTCCGCTTCGACCAGGCCGCAGAAGGGGCTGCGACCGCCTTGTAGCGTGCCGACGCGCGGCTGCGGATCCGTCGCCGCTTCTCCGCGATCTTCGCAGCCCCGTCTCGGTGGCGGACGAGCTCCCGCCAGACGTCGAGATCGGGGTGCACGAGCGGCTCGTTGCCCAGGCCCGCCAGCCGCTCGGCGGTGCGGTGCTTCGCGGCATGGAGCGGCTCGATGTCGATCGCCTCGAGGACGAGCCGCTCGAACCGTTCCGCCCGGGTCACGACGCGGGTGAGCGATTCGATTTCCGACTCGAGCCGCACGGCCTCGATCCAGGAGTCGCCGGCCGCGATGGCCGGCGATTGGAGCGCCGCGAGGCGGTTCTTCGCCGATGCCAGCTGCCGTTCGAGCGCGGCGATCGGCGACGTTTCCGGAGAAGGGGAGTCGAGCCGCGCGAGCGCATCGGCGATGTCGCCGAGCACGCGGGCCACCTTCGCGCGGTCGAGCCCGCCGGCGAGTTCGTAGAGCCTCGCGCCGCAGCCCTCGGCGTCGAGCGACGAGAGTTCGTGCAATTCGTCAAGCCCGAAGGCCATGACTGCCGTGTAGGTCTTCCAGTCGATGCCGGCAGTCCAGCCGTCGAACGGCCCCGGGGCGCCGCCCGCGGCCGAGCCGCCGGCCTGGAGCCCGTCGATCGTGAAAACCGTGCCGCGGGCGTCGGTGATCCGCAGGTGCTCGCCGGCCGATTCCCGCCCCCTGCCGCGGACGAGGCCGGAGAGAAACTCGTGGGAGTGGATCGTGTCGTGCTCCCGCTCGAGCGTCCATGCCTGGTCGTGGTCCCGCACGAGGAGCCTGCCGCTCGTGCTCGTGCGAGGGTCGAGCACGCCGCGGTCGAAGAGCGGGCCGAAGCCGAAGAAGACACCCCTGACGAACTCGAGAATCGAGGTCTTGCCCGCCTCGTTCGTGCCGTGAAGCACCTGCACTCCCGGGCCGATGGAGTCGATCAGGACCCGCTGCAGCCCGCCGAAGCGGTCAATGTCGATGCGTTCGATGTGCATGGCAATTTTTTCCTCAGGCCACTTCCAGCAGTTCGAGTGCGAGCCAGGCCGACTCGCGGAGATCGGCGGGCTGCTCGATCGATCGCGCGAGTCCCGCGAGCGACGCGGCGAACGTCGCCACCCCCGGCACGCTGCCGGCCGCGACGGCCCGCTCGATCCGCTCGAGCGGCTCACGCCGGTCCGCCTCGATCGAAAGGCACCACACACGGAAGCTTCGAGGATCGAAGAGCGACTGCACGCGGGCGAGCGTTCCCGCCGCGATCTGGGAGACGAACAGCCGCTTCGGGACGCTCCCGCCGCAGTCCACGACGACCCGCAGGAACTCGACGACCGCCCGGTCCGCGGCCGCCACGTCCTCGATCGCCTTCCAGATGTCGGTGGCGAGGTCCTCTTCGCCGGTCAGGTTTCCTCCAGGCACTCGGACGGTTCGCCAGGCGACCTGCTGCGTCGGCACCTTCTCGAACGATTCGACGAGCGATCCGGCGTACGGCGCGAGCGACTCGTGGCGATCGAAGAGGGTCAGCACTCCGCATTGCCCGGGGTGGGGTTCGTCGGAACTCCGCGGCTGGAGCGACTCCAGCGGCTGCCCCGTGCCGCGGATGCGGCCGTCGCCGGTGATCCCGTGCGCGTGCCACCGGAGCGGGTGGCCGCCCGCACCGGGGTCTTCGACGAGGACCGCCACACCCGCCGGCCCGTCGGCGACGATGTCAACCGCCCGGCCGCGGATCGAAAGCCTTGCCGGGCCCGACGGGCACGCGAACGACAGCCCGCCGGGCGAGCCGAGCATGCGGGAGACTTCCGTCGCCGCGGCCTCCTCGACGGTCACCCAGACCGTGCGGCAGCCCTCCGACGCAAGGCTGAGAATGAGCCGCCGCAGCCGCGCGGCCTGCGCGGGGCTCGCCCGTTTGGGGTCGAGCGACTCCCCGAAGAGCACGACCGCCGAGACGCGGCCCTGCCTGGCGGCCGAGGCGGCGGCGTCGAGAGCGTCGAACGGTGCGTCGGACACGATGCGATCGATGGCGTCCGGCCCATCGGCTGGCATCGGGATCGGTCGGTCGAGTCGGGCGTCGAAGGCGAGGACGAGGTCAGCCACGCGAATGCCTCCTGGGGGGACTGGGGAAAATGTAGCGGGGGCCGTGAAAACGCTCCAACCGCAAAAATCCGCGTCACCCCGGAAGGCGCGACGGTGCGGGCCCGTCCGAAAATCCCGCGTGTCCAAGAAGTTTCCCGCCCTATTTGGGAATCTCGCGCGAGCGAATTACTGCCCCGAGCACGATGTAGTGGACGGTGGTTTTTGGCTGACTGATCGCCACCACG
>DHLZ01000259.1:0-322 GCA_002405515.1 Planctomycetaceae bacterium UBA4655 | reverse complement strand
ACAGTGTCCATTCCGAGCGTTTCTGAGTGGCTCGACGCCGCCTTTCTGCGCATCGTCAACTCTCCTCTCGGCTCGCGCCTCGGGCTTCCGTGAAAGTCATCAGGCCGAGTTGCCCGGAGAGTAATGTCAACTACTTGATGCTCCCGGTAGTAAGTATTCGGGAGGGGGTGTCCCTGCCCCGGGAGCCGGCGTATGCAGACAAGCGAAGCAAGGATTGCGGAGCGAAGTCGGCATCCGAGCGAGCGGAGGGCATGGATGCCCGTAGCGAGCGTCCGGCGATGGGCATGGGCAGCCCCGAACCAGCAGCGAACGTCCGGAGCGG
>DHLZ01000034.1:18420-18607 GCA_002405515.1 Planctomycetaceae bacterium UBA4655 | reverse complement strand
GCGTCGAGTCATTCAAAAACGCTCAGCGTGGACGTTGTTTTGCCAAATCACCCGACTCATTGAGCGACCCTGACGCCCCTCTCGGCTTGCGCCTCGGGCTTCCGGGTATCTCCATCGATCGCCTGCAGGGAAACTTGCGCCTCGGGCTTCCGGGTATCTCCATCGACCGCCTGCAGGGAAACTTGCG
>DHLZ01000034.1:17655-18223 GCA_002405515.1 Planctomycetaceae bacterium UBA4655 | reverse complement strand
CCGTGGTGCCGCTCAGTCAGCCGAAAAATACTGTCAACAACATCGTGCTCGGGGTGTTACATCCCCGTGACAAGCCACCGCAGAGCTGCAAGCGTACGATCCGAGCGCTTCCTGAAACGCACTTTCCAAACTCCCAAGGACTGCCGCCATGCACCCTCGATGCTTTTCGCTCCTCCTGATCGCCCTGCTCGCATCAGGTATGTCAGTCGGCTGGAACGCCGGGCTGGCCGACGAGTTGCCTGCGGACACGAACGAGATCAAGAGCCTGACGCCGGAGCAGGCCGGGAGGCTGTCGCGCATACCGCTCGAACTCGACGGCCTGACCACGCTCGACGCCGAAACCGCCAAAGCATTGGCAGATCGGGCGCCCCGCCATTCGAGTGCGTCCGGATATGAGCTCCATCTCTCGCTCGGAGGCCTCACCACTCTCGATGCCGCCGCCGCCGAGGCCCTGGCCGGATCGCGGTGGGAGGCGTTGCGTCTGGATGGACTTTCCTCCCTCCCCATGGCCACGGCCCGGGCACTCGCGGCATTCAAGGGCAGCCTCCTCAGCCTGGGTGGCCTGCGG
>DHLZ01000034.1:0-17541 GCA_002405515.1 Planctomycetaceae bacterium UBA4655 | reverse complement strand
CGGAAGCTCGATGCCGATGTGGCGCGGGCGCTTGCGGCGTTCAAGGGCGGGTTGACTCTTCGCGACCTGACGAGCCTCGATGAACCGACTGCCGCGGCGCTGACGGGCTCCAAGGGCTGGTTGATTCTTGCCGGCCAGTTCACGCTCTCGCCCCAGGCTGCGCGGGCGCTCGCGGCCTTCGAGGGCGCATCGCTGACGCTTGCCGGTCTGCATGCCATCGACGCCGAGACGGCCGCGGCGTTGGCGATGTGCAAGGGACACGAGCTTTCGCTCGCCGGTCTGCGGACGCTCGACGCCGCGACGGCCGCGGCGGTCGCGCGATCGAAGGCCTGGAACGGCAGGCTGCCCGAACTGACCAGCCTGGATGCGGCTTCCGCCACGGCGCTTGCGACGTTCGACGGGGAAGAGCTCACGCTCGACGGCCTGACCCGAATCGACGCCGCGACGGCCGCGGCGCTGGTGGCCTTCAAGGGCCCCCTGCTTCGCCTCGTGGGACTGCAGACGCTCGACGCCGCGACGGCGAAGGTGCTCGCGGCATCCGCGGCGTGGGATGGCAGGCTGCATCATCTCAGGGCGATTGATGCCGACACGGCCAAGGCCCTCGCGGCAATCGAAAAGTGGAACGGCCATCTTCCTCGCGTCACGGCCTTCGAATCCCCCGACTCTTTCGCGGTCGCGAAAGCGCTCGCCGCCCGCAAAGGCCCGCTCTCACTCCCCAACCTCCGGAAAATCTCCCCCAAGCCGCTCACAGCCCTGATCACGAAGGACGACGTCGAGATTCCGTTGCTCCAAACACTGGAATTGATCCCGGAACCCGACGGCGGCGAAACCGAGGACTTCGTCATTCCGAAAGCGTTTGAAGAGCGGCAAAGACGGCAGCAGTCGGCCCGCTGAATCAATCGCCATGACGGAAGGACCAGTTTTCTCGCTGGCGACTGCTCTTCTGCCATGAGGGCACATCCCGTTAGTCTCTTCGGCATGAGCCGCCCCGCGACGCTCCGAGCAGAATCGTTCCGCATCGTCGGGTTCGACCCGGGGCTCAACGTCACCGGCTACGGGGTCGTCGAGTGCTCCGGCGGATCGGTCCGGCTCGTCGAGGCCGGCACGGTCCGTTCGCGGGGCGAACTGCTCGAGGCCAGGCTGCTGTCGATCCATGCCGGCGTCCGCGAGGTGCTCGCGGCGTTCACGCCGGCCGCGATGGCGATCGAGCAGGTGTTCTCGCACGCCAAGTTTCCCAAGACGGCGATCCTCATGGGCCACGCTCGGGGCGTGATCTGCCTGGCCGCGGCCGAGGCGGGGATCGCGGTGCAGCACTACCTTCCCAACCGCGTGAAGAGCACGCTCACGGGCAGCGGCCACGCCGGCAAGGAGCAGGTGCAGCGGGCGGTGCAGCGGGAACTCGGCCTCGCGAGCCGGCCCGAGCCCGCCGACGCGGCCGACGCCCTCGCCGTCGCCCTCACCGACTATCATATCCGGCTCCGCACCGCCGCGCCGGCGACTCGAATCGACGTTCTTCGGAGCAGCCGACCGTGATCAAGCGACTCAGCGGAACCGTGGAACGGGTGGAGATGAACGCGGTCGATCTCGCGGTCGGGCCGCTCGTGCACGAGGTGCTCGTGCCGGAGCTCACGCGGCGTTCGCTCCAGACGAAGCTCGGCCAGGCCGTCACGCTCCACACGCTCGAATTCCTCGAGGGGACTCCGGGCCGGGGCAACCTCGTGCCGCGGCTCGTGGGCTTCCTCTCGGAGGTCGAGCGGGAGTTCTTCGACCTGGTCTGCGAGGTCGACGGCGTCGGGGTGCGGAAGGCTCTCCGGGCGATCGTGCGGCCGGTCGGCGACATCGCGACGGCGATCGAGGAGCAGGACGCCGCCGCGCTCTCCACGCTGCCGGGCATCGGCGCCGCGACCGCCGAGCGGATGATCGCAAAACTGCGGCGGCGGATGCCGAAGTTCGCCCTCCTCGTGGCCCGCGAGTCGCCGGGAGCCGGTCCGGCCGGCTCCGACGTGCTCGTCGAGACGCTCGACGTGCTCCGCTCGCTCGGCCACTCCGATGCCGATGCCCGCCGGCTCGTCGAGAACCTGCGGGAGCAGAAGAAGAAGGTCAAGGACGTGCAGGAGGCGCTCGAGCTCATCTACCGCTCGATGCATCGCCCGCGTTGAGCATCGTTCCCGGTGACGTGCGCGGCACGACGAACCCGTCTGCGTCGATGTCGAAGGCCTCGTCGAGCAGCATCGCAGCCGGCCGATCCGAGGGCGGCCGCGGAATCGTGGCCGCGATCACGAGCGTGCGGGTGTCGAGGTCGCCCGGCGACAGGCCGTCCGGAGCGGCGAGTCCGAGCGGCCGCCGCATCGAGGCGTCGGGCCAGACCACGACGCCGTTCACCGTGCGGCCCATCGTGCCGGCCTTGTGCGTCACCTCGTGCGACGCGGTGCGAACCAGAGGCGTGTTCATCGAGACGAGCGACCGACCGTCGGGCGAGTAGGCCACGACCGGCCGCACTCCCCAGGCGGCCAGGAACGCTTCCGCTGCCTGCTCGGCCGCGGCGAGTTCGCCGGCCGACGCGATCGGCATCACGACGCCCTCGACCGCGAGCGTCGCCCCGCCGGAGCCAGCCCTCGCAAGCGACGCGACCGCGGCGACCTGCGCGGGCCGGCCGACCCAGAGGGTGATCCGTTCCTCGGCGAGGCAACGCAGCAGTTCCGCCGCCTCCGCGTGGCCGTCGACCACGACGCTTGCGATCCCGAGCCGCTCCCCGACGCCCGTGCCGAAGAAGCCGGCAAGCGGGTCGCCGAATGCGAGCGACGAGAGCATGCGGTCGGTCCGCCGCACGAGCAGGCAGCCATCGACCGCCTCGGCCACCGCCGCGGACGCGATCGGGTCGTCACCGTTCGCGACCGTCCCCTTCGCGATCGCCACCGAGAGCCGTCTCCTCACCGACGACGCGGTGACCTCCTGGAGCGCGAGCCTCGCGACGTCGGGATGGGTGCCGAAGGGAAGGGCGGGGCCGAACGAGAGCGTCAGCGGACGGCGAAATCCCCGCAGCCCGCCGCCGAAGAAGAGCCTGGGACGCTTCGTGAAATATTTCCCTTCGGAAAATGTCAGGAGGCTTCCCCACATCCCGTCGATGTGAAGCGGAACCATCGGCGACTCGACCCGCTCGAGGAGCCATTCGAGCCCCCGCTTGAAGCCGAGGATCTGCCCGGTCCGCGAGATGCCCCCTTCGCAGAAGATGCCGATGACGTCGCCGTCGGCGAGCCCCTTCTGGATCTCCTTGAGGGCCGCGCCGATCGATTTCGGCTTCGGGTCGAAGAGGATGAACCGCCACTGGTCGGCGAGCATCCGCAGGAAGCGTCCCTGGATGTTGGGGCCGTAGACCACCATCCGGATCGGCCGCGGGCTCGCGAGCACGACGATGAATCCATCGAGCCAGGAGAGGTGGTTGGCGACGACGACGGCGGGCCCGACGGCTGGAAGGAACTCCTCTCCCCGGATTCGGAACCGATAGATCACGTGCACGATCGACGACACGAGCATCCGCAGCGACGCCCGCGGCGCCGCGTAGATCGCCGCGGCCGTCGCGACGATGGCGAGCAGCGAGAAGATGCCGAAGACCGCCTTCGCGGAGAGGAAGGGAGACGCCTCGCCCGCGAGATTCCGCACGGGCGACCGGGCGAAGCCGTAGACGAGCGTCGCGACGAACATCCCGGAGAAGACGAGCACGTTCGCCGCCGCCAGGAGCGCCCCGCGGCGGCTCGCCGGGCTCCGCGCCTGGAAGTAGGCCTCGAGCGGCACGTCGAAGATCCCGGCACCGACGCCGAGCACCGCGAGCGACACCATCGCGTGCCACCAGGCGAACGGGGCCTCGCGGCCCTCAACGAACACCGCCGCGGGTCCGCTCGCGAGCAGCATCGACGCGACCGCCATGACGATGCCGCCGGCCGGCACGAGGCCGAGATCGACCCCCCGCGACGAGATCCTGCCGGCGAGCACGCTACCGGCGGCGATGCCTCCCACGAGCGCGATCAGGAAGGGCACCACCTGCCACTGCGAGCTGGCGCCCGCCTCGGCGACGAACTGGTCCACGTTGAGCTGCGCCACCGCGGCGACGGCCCAGAAGAAGACGATCCCCGCCGCGGAGGCGGCGAGCTCCGGCGTGCCAAAAAGCTCGCGGAGGTCACCGAGCGTCGTGGCGATCACGCGGCCCGAGAGCCTCGCTTCGGCCGCCGCGGCGGGCCGACGCGTCAGCCGCATCGACGCCGCCCAGCCCGCGATCGCGACGCCCACGAGCAGCCCAACGGCCGGCAGATGCCCGAGCGAAACGAACGGTCGTCCGCCGGCCCCCGCTTCCGCGATCGGCGAGACGTCGGCCAGCCAGTTGCCGGCCGCCATGCCGACGAGCGTGGCGGCGAGCCCCACCATCGCGAACCATCCGTTCGCGGCGGCGAGCCTCGTCGCCGGGACGATCTCGGGGATGCTGCCGAGGAGGCTCGGTGTCATCAGCGCCGCCTGGCAGCCGATCACGACGACACAGCCGAGCAGGAGCCAGAGCCCTGCGGGAAGTCCGGCCGCCGCCGGTCCCGACCGCACGCCCCAGGCGACGACGATGCCCGCCGCCAACGCGATCGCGATCTCGGCCGCCTTGCACGCCACGATTACCGACCGCTTCGGATGGCGGTCGGCGAGATGGCCCGCGAGCCACGCAAGCACGATGAACGGTAGCACGAAGCCGGCCGTGCCGATCGTGAGCACGAGCGGATGCTGCACCGCCTCGCAGGCCCGCTTGCCGAGGCCGATCGCAAGCCACCGCAACGCGTTGTCGTTCGCGACGGTCAGTCCGCGAACCGCCAGGAGCGGACCGAAGCCGGCCCCGAAGACGTCGTTGCGTCCCAACTGTCCACCGTCGGCATGGTCGGCGGCAGGGGCAGCGGCGGGGTCGGGGGAGTGGGGCATGCGGATGGAGCGGGGGGCGAATGAAGGGGATGTTGTGAACCATGCGGTGCACGATGGTCAACCGGGGCTGGATCGGGCGGCGGCCGCGGCGGATCGCGCCGGGTGGGCCGATTGTGCCGGCGGCCTCGTCGGGCCCTTGACGACAGGCCGTTCGCCGGCTCATTGCAGGTGGTTGACCGGCTACTTATCCTTCACTGAACGTCGGATCCAACGCCCGCTCCCAGTCGCCAGCCCGAAAAGAAAGCGTGTCACAGATGATGTCCGCTCGCCGAATCGCGTGTCTCTCCCGGGGTCTCGCCACGATGGCGGGCCTGCTGCTCCTGACGGTGCTGTCCGTCGCGGATGCCAACGCCCAGGCCTGCCAGGCCGCCCAGCCGGCCCCTTACGTCGCGAGTTACGTTCCCTCGGGCAACTACGCCGCCGTGACGGCGTTCTCTCCCCCGATGGTCGAGGGCGTGCCGGTCGTCGCGAACTACGCTCCCTCGCTGGCGCCCGTGGCCGCCACGGTGCCCGCCAGTTCGATCGCCGTCACGAGCTACTACGCTCCGCAGGTGAGGTCGGTCGCCGCGCCGGTCACGACCTATTACGCACCGACCGCGGCTGCCGTGCCGGTCACGGCCTACTACGCGGCGCCCGTCGCGGCGCCCGTCGCCACGGCGATGCCCGTGACCGCCTACTACGCCCCGGCCGCCCCCGCGGTGGTGGCTCCGGTCGCGGCCTACTACCCGCCGACGGTCGTCGCCCGCCGAGGGTTGTTCGGCGCGACGCGATACAGCTACTACCCCGGTTCGTGGTACACGCCCTACTGAAAGGGCTCCCGCCTGAATCGGCTGCCGCAGCGAGCTCAGGCGAATCGCCGAGAGCCGGTGTTCGCGCCATCCGGGCTTGATCCTATAGTGGGGACGGTTTCGCACGTTCCCTCCACGGATCTCGGATGACGAGGACGGTCAACATCATCGGCGCCGGCCCCGGCGGGCTGGCGGCGGCCATGCTCTTGGCCAACGAGGGAGTCCGCGTGCGGATTCTCGAGAAGGCGCTCGTGCCGGGAGGCCGAACGAGCACGATCTCGACGCCCGACCAGCCTGGTGCGGTCGGCGGCTTCAAGTTCGACCTCGGTCCAACCTTTTTTCTCTATCCGCGGGTGCTCGCGGAGATTTTTGCGGCCTGCGGCCGGGACCTGAACCGCGAGGTGGAACTCATCCGGCTCGATCCGCAGTACCGGATCGTGTTCGGGGCCGGGGGAGAGATCCTGGCCACGCCCGATCCGGAGAGGATGGAGGCAGCCGTCACGGCCCTGTCACCCGCCGACGCCGGAGCCTTCCGACGGTTCATGGAGGCGACCCGCGAAAAGTTCGAGCGGTTCGCGCCGTTCCTCGAGCAGCCGTTCGAGAGCTGGAGGGATCTCGCGAACCCCGACCTCCTGAAGCTCGTGCCGATGCTCAAGCCCTGGAAGAGCCTCGATGCGGAGCTCGGCCGGTTCTTCTCCGACGAGCGGATCCGGCTGGCCTTCACGTTCCAGTCGAAGTACCTCGGCATGTCGCCGTTCCGCTGCCCGAGCCTGTTCTCGATCCTGTCGTTCCTCGAGTACGAGCATGGCATCTTCCATCCGGTCGGCGGCTGCGGCGCGATCTCCTCGGCGATGGCGAGGATCGCGGAGGATCTCGGCGTGGAGATCCACTACGGCGAGCCAGTCGAGTCGATGCGGTTCGAGGGCCGCAGGGTCGCCGCCGTCCGCACGGCGGCCGGCGAATACGAGGCCGACGCCACGGTCGTCAACGCCGACTTCGCGCGGAGCATGACGCGGCTCGTGCCCGACCGGCTCCGTCGCCGCTGGAGCGACAAGGCGATCGCGTCGAAGCGGTTCTCCTGCTCCACGTTCATGCTCTACCTCGGCATCGACGGCCGCTACGACGACGTCCCGCACCACACGATCTACCTGTCGAAGAGCTACCGCGAAAACATCATCGACATCGAGTCGCGGCACTCACTCGGCGGCGACCCGTCGATGTACGTGCAGAACGCCTGCGTGACCGATCCCTCGCTCGCCCCCGAGGGGATGAGCACGCTCTACGTCCTCGTGCCGGTCACCCACAGGCATCCCAACGTCGACTGGCGGCGGGAGGCGTTGCGATTCCGTGAGGTCGCCCTCGACCAGCTCGAGCGGGTCGGGATCCCGGGCGTGCGGGAGCGGATTCGCTACGAGAAGATGGTCACCCCGGACGACTGGCAGGACGACTACGAAATCTACAAGGGGGCGACGTTCAATCTCTCGCACGACCTCGGCCAGATGCTCCACATGCGGCCGCACAACCGGTTCGAGGATCTCGACAGTCTCTATCTCGTCGGCGGCGGCACGCACCCGGGCAGCGGGCTGCCGGTGATCTATTCGTCCGCGAGGATCACGGCGAAGCTCCTGCTGGAGGACCTCGCCCGCCGAAACGGCAACGGCCGGATCGGCAGGGAGCCCCATGGTGCGCCACGAGCGAGAAAGGCAGGGCAGCTTCTATGATCGCGCAGGGCACGTCGGCAGGCGGCACCGCGACAGGCCCCCGCCGAAAAGACGCGGATCGTGTCGTCGTGATCGGCGCGGGGCTCGGCGGGCTTGCCGCCGCCTGCACGCTCGCGGCCCGCGGCCACCGCGTGACCGTCTGCGAGCGAAACCCGTGGCTCGGCGGCAAGGCGGCCGTGCTGTCGGAGCAGGGCTTCCGGTTCGACATGGGGCCGACGATTCTCACCATCCCCGCGGTGCTGCGGAGAATCTACGCCGAGGCGGGCCGCAACCTGGCCGACCATCTCGACCTCGTCCCGCTCGACCCGCAATGGCGGAGCTTCTTCACCGACGGCACCACGCTCGACCTCTGCGCCGACGTGCCCGAGATGATGCGGACCCTCGACCGCTTCGCCCCCGGCAGCGGATCGGCCGCCGGCTACGGCCGCTTCATGGAGCTTGCCGAGCGGCTCCACCGCATCTCCAACGAATACTTCTTCTGGAAAAGCGTCGGCGGCCTGAAGGACATGTTCGACCCGAAGCGTTCCGTCACGCTCTCGGTGCTCAAGGAGGTGATCGGCATGCGGCCGGGCCACAGCGTGGCCGGAACGGTGCGGGCGTTCGTCGCCGACCCACGGGCCGCACAGATGCTCGACCATTTCACGCAGTACGTCGGCAGCGCGCCCGACGCGTCGCCGGCGGTGCTCTGCGGAATCGCCCACATGCAGGCGAACGACGGCGTCTGGTATCCGCGTGGCGGCACCGGCGCCGTCCCGAAGGCGCTTCACTCGCTCGCCACCGAGCTGGGCGTCGAGTTCCGCACCGGCACGCCCGTGCGGCGGATCGTCGTGGAGCGGGGACGGGTGCGGGGCGTCGAGACCGCGGAAGGGGAGGTGATCGCCGCCTCGACCGTCGTGAGCAACTCCGACAGCGTCCGCACCCACCGCGAGCTCGTCGATGGCGCGGCGTCGAAGCGGTTTCTCCGGCGCAGAAAGTACGAGCCGGCCTGCTCGGGCGTCGTGCTCTACCTCGGCCTGAAGCAGCGGTACGATCACCTGCTCCACCACAACTTCGTCTTCTCGGCAGACCCCCATGCGGAGTTCGAGTCGATCTACCGTCGGGGCGAGCCGGCGGAAGATCCGACCGCCTACGTCTGCGCCCCGGCGGTCACGGAGCCGGAGGTGGCCCCCTCGGGCGGCGAGGCGCTGTATGTCCTGGTCCACACTCCCTACCTGCGACCGCACCACGACTGGTCGAAGATGCTCCCGGCGTACCGCCGCCGGATCATCGACAAGCTCAAGTCGACGGCCGGTCTTTCCGACATCGAGGACCGGATCGTCGTCGAGCGGGCGCTCACGCCGCAGGACATCAACGACCGCTATCACGTGCTCGACGGCGCGATCTACGGCCTGGCGAGCCACGGCCGGTTTCTCGGGGCCTTCAAGCCGTCGAATCGGTCGCCCGACATCGAGGGGCTCTACCTCGCGGGCGGCGCCGCCCATCCCGGCCCCGGCATGCCGATGGTGCTCATGTCGGGATGGATCGCCGCCGACTGCGTCCACGCCGATCGCGTCGCCTCGGCATGAGCGGGGAAACCAGACGCCGCGGCGGCGACGGATTGACCAAGGATCTGCCGCCGTTTTCCCGCACCCGCTACCGCTGGTTCATGACCTACGTCCGCTGGTACCTGCGGCGGCAGTTCCACGCACTGCGGCTGCTTGCCGGCACGGCCCCGGACATCGCGGGTGAGCCCGTGCTCGTCTACACGAACCACCCCGGCTGGTGGGACCCGCTCGTGTTCCTCCTCGTCGCCGACTCGCTCTACCCCGACCGGCTGAACTACGGCCCGATCGACGCGACGGCGCTCGGGAAGTACCGCTTCCTCGAGACGATCGGGTTCATCGGGATCGATCCGGGCAGCCGCGCGGGGGCGCGGCGGTTCCTCGCCACGGCGGCGGCGAGCCTCCGGCGGACCGACACGATCTATTGGGTGACGTCGCACGGCACGTTCGTCGATCCGAGGGCACGGCCGGTGCGGATCCGTCCGGGCGTCGGGCACGCCGTCGCCGCCGCCTCACGCGGCATCGTCGTGCCGATGGCGGTGGAGTATCCGTTCTGGACCGAGCGGTTTCCCGAGGCGGTCGTCGCCTTCGGCCGGCCGATGCGGATCACCGACCATCCGGAACGCGACGCGAAGAGCTGGACGACGGAGCTCGAGCACGCGCTCGAGGCCACGCAGGATCGCCTCGCCGCCGCGGCGATCGGCCGCGATCCCGGGGCCTTCGTGCCCGTCGTCAGCGGCCGAGCGGGGGTCGGCGGCATCTACGACCTCATCCGACGGCTCGGGTCCTGGCTGCGGGGACGACCGTTCGACCCGGCCCACGATCCCGGCGAGGGCTGAAGCATCAGCAAGCCCCGCGGCCAGATTTCTGTGGCTGCAAGTTGTTCGCGCGCGTTGTTCAACGCACGTGTTTTGGCCATTCGCGCCTTCCAGGACTAGCGAAGCCCGGGAAGGTCGGGGAACTCCTTCAACGCGCACGGCTGGCACAGGTACTCACGTCCCTTCATCGCGTAGCCGTCAGTGGCGAGCCGAATCACGCCTGCGCAGACGGAGCACCGCGTCGGCTTGAAGGCCGGGGGCTCCTTCAAAACCTCGAAGTTGAAGTCGTTGGTGCCGTAGAAGGCGTACATCTCCGGTTCGAGCGCATCGAAACAGGCCTTGCACTGTTGCCACGGTCCCTCGTGCTCCTCGACGTGGTGCAAGCCGCACAGCGTGTACCGGCGATGGTTGCGGCTGCAGCTGTTGGTGTCGAACGAGAACAGCACGTACTCATCCTCGTCGTCACAGATCCAACGGCCGCAGCACTCCGTTTTCGTCAGCCTTCCCGTCGCTCCGCAGAGCCCGCAGCAGGGTCGGGACGACGAACTCGTCGCAACCATTCCGGTCGGTCGTCGACGTCGGGCTGGCTTTCGTTTCCTGGAACTCATGATGGCGACCTCAGAGACTCTGAATTTTAGAACTCTCCTGCCGAGGGGACCAAACCGTCGATGTCCGCGCCGCGGAGCGGCGCGAAACGGTCGCCGTCCGGCCGTGGAACTGATAGCCTGCGGGGCCCGCGGGGCGACCCGCCCAGCCAAAGGCGTTCCCTTTCGAATCATGCCATCGTACCCGCTCGAGATCCTGATTGCCTTCTGCGGCCTGTGCGCCGCGGTGCCGGCCTGCCTCACGCTCGCCAATCTAAGGCTGTTTCGGCTACCGCGCGCCGCCGCCCCTCACGGGACCTCCGCAGCGGTGTCGGTCCTCATCCCCGCCCGCGACGAGGAGCGATCGATCGGCAGGACCGTTTTGTCCGCGCTTGCGAGCACGGGCGTCGATCTGGAGGTCGTCGTGCTCGACGACGAGAGCCGCGACGCGACGACCCGCATCGTCTCGGAGATCGCCGCGGCCGACCCGCGGGTGCGGCTCGTGCGAGGGCGGCCGCTCCCCGCGGGCTGGTGCGGGAAGCAGCATGCCTGCGCGGTGCTCGCCGACGAGGCCCGCCACGATCACCTCGTCTTCATCGACGCCGACGTGACGCTCCAGCCGGAGTGTCTCGCGAGATCGATCGCGTTCCTCCGCGAGTCGAAGGCGTCGCTCGTGAGCGGATTTCCGCGGCAGGAGACCGTGACGTTCCTCGAGTGGCTGCTCCTGCCGCTCATCCACTTCGTGCTGCTCGGCTACCTTCCGCTCGGCCGCAGCCGGCGCAGCCTGTCGCCCGGGCTCGCCGCCGGCTGCGGTCAGCTCTTCGTGACCAGGATCGCCGACTACCGCACCGCCGGCGGCCATGCGGCGATCCGCGAGTCGCTCCACGACGGCATCAAACTGCCCCGCGCCTACCGGCGGGCCGGCCTCGCCACCGACATCTTCGACGCCACGGACCTCGCGAGCTGCAGGATGTACGAGCGGGGCGTCGACGTGCTCAAGGGACTCTCGAAGAACGCCACCGAAGGGATGGCCTCGCCGCGGGTCGTGCTGCCGGCGAGCGTGCTCCTCCTGTTCGGCCAGGTGCTGCCGGCGGTGCTGCTCGCGATCGGCGTCGCGACCGGCTGGAGCGGCTTTTCGGCGAGAGCGGCCTGGGGCGTCGTCGTCGCCACCATCCTCTGCTATCTGCCGAGAGTGCTCGAGTCGATCCGGTTCCGGCAGAGCCTCGCAAGCGCCATCGCACACCCGCTTGCGGTCGCCGTCTTCCTCGGCATCCAGTGGGTCGGCGTCTTCCGGAAGGCGCTCGGGCTCAACACGAGCTGGAAGGGCCGTTCGCTCGCCCCGCAGAGCTGAGCCGCCGGGCGAGCGACGCCCGCTCCACGGCCTCCTCGGCAGTGGCCCCCACCGCCGTCAGGTGGCCCATCTTGCGGCCGGGCCTCGGGTCCGACTTGCCGTAGAGCGAAAGCCGCACGCCCGGCACGCCGAGGGCTGCGGCCCAGTCGGGCTCGCCGTTGGCCCAGCAGTCGCCGAGAAGGTTCACCATCGCCGCGGGCGAAACCTGCCTCGGGCTCCCGAGCGGCAGGCCGCAGAGGGCACGCAGTTGCTGCTCGAACTGGGAGGTCTCGCAGGCGTCGATCGTGAGGTGGCCGGAGTTGTGGGGACGCGGGGCGATCTCGTTGACGAGCAGCCTGCCGTCGCGGGCGAGGAACATCTCGACGCAGGCCGTGCCGACGACGCCGAGCGTCTCGAGCACGCCTTCGGCGAGTTCACGGGCCCCGCGGACCTGCGGCTCGGCGAGGCCCGACGGCGCGACCGCCACGTCGAGGATGTGGTTGGCGTGCTCGTTTCGCGAGGGGGCGAAGGCGGCGATCTCGCCATCCTCGCCGCGGGCCGCGACGACCGACAGCTCGCACTCGAACTCGACCCACTCCTCGAGCACGGTCTCCTGCCCGCCGAAGGCGTCGAACGCGGCCTCGAGCTCCGCGGGCGAGCCCACCTTCCGCTGTCCCTTGCCGTCGTAGCCGAAGGCGGTGGTCTTGAGCACCGAGGGAAATCCCACCGTGGCGGCGGCCCGCGGAAGCTCGCCACGACTGCGAATGAGGGCGTGCTTCGCGCAGGGAAAGCCGTGCGTTGCCAGGAACGCCTTCTCGCGGCCGCGATCCTGCGTCGTGAAGAGCACCTCGGGGGAAGGCCGCAGCCGCGTCACGGCGGCGACCGCGGCCGCGGCCCGCGCGGGAATGTTTTCGAATTCGAGCGTCACCGCCGCGAGGCCAGCCGCGAGCGACGCGAGCCTCGTTTCGTCGGCAAAGTCCACGACGTGAACGCGATCGCAGACCCGGGCCGCCGGGCAGTCGGCGGTGTCGGAGAAGGCCTCGACGAGGTATCCCATCCGCGTCGCGGCCGCGGCGAACATGCCGCCGAGCTGGCCGCCCCCGAGCACGCCGATCCTCGCGCCGGGAAAAACCTTCGCCTCAGGCATGGCCGCCCGCCGCCGGCGTCGGTAGCCCGTCCCGCAGGACCCGCTCGGTCTGCTCGCGACGGAAGCATTCGAGTCGCTCCCGCAGCTCCCGGTCGCCAACCGCCAAAATCGCGATCGCCAGGAGCGCCGCGTTGGCGGCGCCGGCACGGCCGATCGCGAGCGCCCCGACCGGGATGCCGGCCGGCATCTGTACGATCGAGAGGAGTGAATCGAGCCCTTTGAGCGCCGCCGACTCGACGGGAACGCCGAGCACCGGCAGCGACGTCGACGCGGCGATCATGCCCGGCAGGTGGGCGGCGCCGCCCGCCCCGGCGATGATGACCGACAGGCCGCGGGCCGCGGCCGACGACGCATAGGCCGCGAGCTTCTCCGGCGTGCGATGGGCGCTCACGATGTCGCACTCGTGCGGAACGCCAAGCTCGGCGAGCACCTGGCTCGCCCGTTCCATCGTCTCCCAGTCGGAGCGGCTGCCCATGACGACGCCCACCCGCGGCCCCGGATCGCGACGCGGAAGGGCGACCTGGCCGGCCGGGGCGGTCGATGCGACGGATGGAGAGGCGTGGGCCACGATGGCCTCCTGGCGTTCCGGCGGCCGGCATGCCTGCCGGAAGGTAGACTCGTCGCCGCCGATCGATCGTTCGATGAAACCCAATCTTGGTTCGACCGGCCGGATTCTGCAACGCGCCGCGAAAACCAGCGGCCGGGGCCGATCCGGCCGCCGCCAGCGAAGCGATGCCACGGATCCTCGACGCTGCATGGCCTGCCGGAACGACGGCCCCACCCGGGGAAACGGAGCTTGCGATCGACGAGGCCGCCGCCGTGCTCGCGCGGGGTGGTCTGGTCGCGATCCCGACCGAGACGGTCTACGGGCTGGCCGCCGTCGCGATCGATCCCGATGCCGTGCGGCGGATCTTCGAGGCGAAGGGACGACCGCCGCGAAACCCGCTCATCGTTCACGTCGCCGACATCGACGCGGCGAGAGCGCTTGCCCGCTCCTGGCCGCAGTCGGCCGAGCGGCTCGCCCGCCGGTTCTGGCCCGGGCCGCTCACGGTCGTCGTGGCGAAGCGGGAGATCGTGCCGGACGTCGTGACGGCCGGCGGCGACACCGTGGCGATCCGCTGCCCGGCCCATCCGGTCGCGAGGCGACTGCTCGAGCGGCTCGGCCGGCCGCTCGCCGCGCCGAGCGCCAACGTCTCGCTTTCGGTCTCGCCGACGACCGCCAGGCATGTCGCCGAGAGCCTCGGCGAACGGGTCGAACTCATCCTCGACGCCGGCCCGTGCGACCGCGGCATCGAGTCGACTGTCGTCGATTGCACGACCAGCCCCCCGCGGATCCTGCGGCCCGGCCCGATCGGCCGCGCGGAAGTCGAGGCCGCCATCGGCGAAGCGGTCGTGGATGGCGGCGCGACGGACGCGATTCTCCGCTCGCCCGGCCTCACCGGCCGGCACTATGCTCCGCGGGCTCCGCTCGAACTCTCCGCGGATGCCCCCAAGCGGGCCGCCGAGCTCGTGGGGATGGGCCGGCGGGTCGGCCTGGTCACGACCGACGCAGCCTTTGCCGGTGAAGGCCGGCGCGCCGGTGCAGGCCAGCTCGTCGTGCGAACGCTGCCCGACGATCCCGCCGGATTCGCCCGCGAGCTCTACGCCGCGCTCCATGACCTCGACGCCGCCGAAGTCGATGCGATCGTCGTGGAGATGCCGCCGCACGACGAAGCGTGGCGAGCCGTTCTCGACCGGCTTCGCCGCGCCGCGGTAGTTTCCACAGGCAGCGAGCTCCCTACGCCGCAGACGTCGCCGGCGACAAAATATCGCGAAGAGCCGTGGCGATCTCGGGAAACTGGAACGTAAACCCGCTGTCGAGGGCGACCTTCGGGATCACCCGCTGCGAGGCGAAGAGCACCTGCGCGAACTCCCCGAACGCCAGCCGCAGGCCGAAGTAGGGGGCCGGGATGAACGCGGGCCGACGGAGCTGCCGCGCGAGAGCCCTGGTGAATTCGGAATTGCGGACAGGGTTGGGCGAGACGGCGTTCATCGCACCACGGATCGAGCCCGTCTCGGCCGCATGGACATAGAGACGGGCGAGGTCCGCCACGTGAACCCACGGCATCCACTGCTTGCCGTTGCCGAGCGGGCCGCCGCCGCCGAGCTTGAAAGGAAGGAGCATCTTCGCGAGCGCTCCGCCCGGCCCGAGCACGATGCCCGTGCGGGCGGTGACAACACGGACCCCGGCCGACTCGGCCGCGAACGCCTCACGCTCCCACTCGACGCAGACATCCGCGAGAAAATCCTTGGCAGGCGGAGACGACTCGACGAGCTCCTCTTCGCCGCGATCGCCGTAATAGCCGACCGCCGAGGCCGACACGAGAACGCCCGGCTTCCGCGCCGCCTGCGTGATCGCCTTCACGAGGTGCCGCGTGCCGAGCACACGGCTGTCGCGAATCCGGGCCTTCTGCTTCGCCGTCCACCGTGCTCCGGCGACGGACTCGCCCGCCAGATGAAAGACCGCGTCGACGCCCTCGATCGCGGAGACCGGCGGCGGGCCGGCCATGGGGTCCCAGCGGACGATCTCGCCCGCGAGGTGTCCGATCGAGGTTCGGGCACGGTCCGGATCGCGTGAAAGCACGACCGGCGAATCGAGGAGCCTGAGCAGCCTGGGACCGACGAGTCCTGTTGCTCCCGTGACAAGTGCTCGCATGCTGCCTCCGAGGGATTGATGGTGTCGTGGTCGACCAAGTCGGAAAACCGCAGAGTCGATGGTCGTGCTAACGCGGCGAAGAGTATAACCGGCAGATCCAATGGCCCACCGCGATCCCGCCCGTTCAGCAAAAACCATCGCCCGCGACCTGCACGCCTCGATCGCCGACGGCATCGGCTTCAGCGTGATGGTCGGCTGCGGCGAGATGTTCATCGGGCCGTTCGCGCTCGCCGTCGGCCTCGGACCGACGCTCGCCGGCCTCGTCGCGACGATTCCGATCATCTTCGGGGCCGTGGTGCAGTCGCTCGCGCCGCTCGCGGTCGCACGGCTCGGCACGAACCGCGGCTGGGTCATGCTCTGCGTCGCCCTGCAGGCGGCGAGCTTGCTCCCCTTGGCCTGGTGGGCATGGTCGGGGGAGGCCCCGGCGGCGGGACTCTTCGCCGCCGTCGGCCTCTACTGGGCCAGCGGCATGGCGAGCAGTCCTGCGTGGAATGCCTGGATCGGCACGCTCGTGCCGGCCAGCGAGCGGGTCGCCTACTTCGCCCGCCGCAACCAACTCTCGCAGGCAGCCGTGCTGGCCGGGTTCATCGCCGCCGGCGCGGCCCTGCAGGGCGGAAAGCAGTACGAGATCACGCTCGAGGTGTTCGCGATCCTCTTCGTGGTCGCGTCGGCAGCCCGTTTCTTCTCGGTATTCCAACTGGCCCGATGCAGCGAACCGGAGCCGCCCGCGGTCCTTGCTGCGACGGCGCCAACCCGTCGGAGCCACGACCGCCCGGTCCTCCTGTCGCCGACCGGATGGCTGCTCTGCTACCTCTGGAGCGTGGTGGCCGGCGCGCAGTTTGCCGCGCCCTACTTCACCCCCTACATGCTCGACGAGATCGGGTTCTCGTACTGGCAGTACATGCTCGTCTTCGCCACGAGCCTTCTCGCCAAGTCGCTCTCGCTGCCCCTGCTCGGACGGCTCGCCTCCCGGATCGGATCGGTCCGGCTGCTGCGGCTCGCGGGAATCGCCCTGCTGCCGCTGACGCTGTTCTGGATCGTGTCGGCCGACGTCCGCTACCTCGTCGGCGTGCAGGTCGTCGCCGGATGCAGCTGGGCGGCCTTCGAGCTCGCCATGACGCTCGTCTTCTTCGACGCGGTCAGCAACCGCGACCGGGCGACCGTCGTGTCGGCGCACACGTTCGGCACCGCGATCGCGACGGTCGCCGGCGCGGCGGCAGGGGGTGTTCTGCTCAAGTCGCTCGGCGAGGACCGCACCGCGTACTACACGCTCTTCGGCGTGGCGGCAGCCCTCCGGCTGCTCACGCTGCCGCTGCTCTTGAAGCTGCGATCGTCGAAGCTCGTCGGCAACAACGCCTCCGCACCGGCATGACGGGCAATCCTGTTCGGCACGGGATTTGCGCACCAAGAAGCAGGCAAGCCGGGAGAATTGAGGCGAGTTGCGCGGTTGCAAGCATGGCGTTATCGTGCCCGTCATGGCCGAACGAATACGTCGCGAACTCCGGGCCGAGGAAGTCCAGGGAGTGAAGTACCTGCGGAGGCTCGGTCCGCTCCTGTCGCGGCTGCGTGCAGTGGGGACGGAACGTGACAGGGCTGGGAATCGCCGGTTGTCCATGGATCAGTACTGCGCGCTGATCCTCTTGTCACTTTTCAGCCCGGCGATCAAGATCCCGCGCACCAAGGCCAGGCGGTTCGAAGCGGCGGGGCAGAAGATCACGGCTGTCGATGGGACGGTCATCGAGACCGTGAAGCGGGTGGCAGAACTCGCGTGGACGCCAATGCCGAATGGGAAGCATTGCTCGGCCTACCGACTGCACACACACTTCGAGCTGCTGTCCGGCAAGCCCGTGAGGATCGACGCGACGTCGGCGAATCCCGCGGGAGAGGCCGATGAAAGGGCCGTTTTGCGGCGGACGGTCGAGGCCGACCGCTGCTCTATCCTCGATCGCGGATACATCAGCTACGGG
>DHLZ01000002.1 GCA_002405515.1 Planctomycetaceae bacterium UBA4655 | reverse complement strand
GCCGAACAGGATTGCCGGGAGGGCGGGGGCGAACGTCCGGAAACGCGGCATGGGCAGCCCCGAACCCAGCAGAGTGACCCACAGCAACTGCCGTGCGTTTCACACGAGGCCGCGGCGGACGGCCCAGACGGCGGCCTGCGTGCGGTCGGCGACGGCGATCTTTCGCAGGATGTTCTGCACGTGTTCCTTGACGGTCTCGACGCTGATCGTCAGCGACTGGGCGATCTCCTTGTTGGAGAGTCCCAGTGCCATGTGACGCAGCACCTGCGTTTCCCGCTGCGTGAGGGGGCTGTCGGGATCGGGAGTCGCCAGCCTGTTTGCCATGGTGGTCGCGACCCGACGCAGCTGGCCCGCCCGCATCGGCTGCTGTCCCGACGCGGCGCCGGTGATCGAACTCACCAGTTCGGCCCGGGTTGAGCCCTTGAGGATGTAGTCGTGGGCGCCCGCCGCGACCGCACGCGCGACGTAGGTCGGGTTGTCGAACGTGGAAAGCATCACGCACCGCACTCCAGGCATGTCGGCGCGGATCTTCTCGAGAGCCTCGAGCCCGTCCTTGCCGGGCATCCGGATGTCGAGCAGCACGACGTCGGGCTTCAGCTTGCGGGTCAGCTTGACGGCTTCGTCGCCGCTGGACGCCTCGCCGACGATCTTCACTTCCGAGCCCTGGAGCAGGCTCACCAAACCCTTTCGCACGACCTCGTGATCATCCGCGATGACGACTTTTACTGGCATTGCAACCGTTCTTTCTGCGGGGCGGAATTCGGCCCGCGGTGCGGTACTTTGGGGAACATCCTGACTCCGAAGGCACTATAGCGTTTCAACAAAATTGATTCAATTGTTCTGCCGGCGCCCCACCCTTTCAAGGGGACACCTGCCGCCGGTGCGTACCCAAAAGCGGTGACGCTCCCGCCGCCTCGAGCCGGTCGGCCACGCGGCGGCCGAGCATCTCGGCAGCGCGGATGCCCCCCTCCGTGACTGGCTGCCGCATCTCGACGTCGATCTCGGACGATCCCTCTTCGATGATACGGACGACCGTGCCGTCCATCTCGCCGAGCACACAGCAGCCGAGCAGGAGCCGTCCGTCCTCGATGCGTCCGAACCCAGCCACCGGCGCGAGACAGCCGCCGGCGAGCGCGGCCAGGCACGCCCGCTCGGCCACGACGGCGAGTTGGGTGTCGCGGTCATTGAGCGGGGCGATGCGGTCGAGCGTCGAACGGTCGCCCTCGCGGGCCTCGAGGCCGAGCGCCCCCTGCCCGATCGCGGGCCAGAACCGATCCGGACGGAGGACCTCGGTCGCGCGGCCCGCGAGCGAGAGCCTCGCGAGCCCTGCAGCCGCCAGCACGATGGCGTCGTACTCGCCGGCGTCCAGGCGGCGGAGCCTCGTGTCCACGTTGCCACGAATCTCGCGGACCACGAGGTCGGGCCGCAGTCGCTTCAACTGGACGACCCGGCGGATGCTCGACGTGCCGACGATCGCCGCGCGGGGCAAGGCATCGACCGTCGGTGCCGAACGACCGACGAGCACGTCGAACGGGTTCTCGCGGATCGGCACGCATGCCAGCACGAGCCCATCGACGGAGGCTGTCGGAAGATCCTTCAGGCTGTGGACCGCCAGGTCGATGCGATCCTCCAAGAGCGCTTTTTGGAGCTCACGGACGAACACCCCGTCGCCGCCAAGGCGGGCGACCGGGACGTCCGCCGACGGCCGCTCCGGACCACCGGCGGTCGCGTCGCCACGGGTCGTGATGACGGAGATCTCGACCTCGTGGCCGAGGCCTCGGAGGGCGGCCGCGACCCATTCCGTCTGGGTGCGGGCGAGGACACTGCCGCGGGTTCCGATCCGGATCGGGCCGGGCGATGCGGGTTTCATGGGGCGGGGCTCCTGCGGGAGTCGCTACGGTCCGCCTTCGCGATCGCCGCCACGCGGACCTCCGCGGCCCCCGCGACGAGGAGTTCACGGCAACAGGCATCGATGGTGGCCCCTGTCGTCACCACATCGTCGACAAGCAGCACGCGGCGTCCGCGAACCGCCGGACTGCAGCGAAACGCTCCACGCACGTTGCGGGGCCGATCCTCGGGGGGCAGTTCATTCTGCATGCGGGTCGCCCGCACCCGTCGAAGCCACCTCGATGCCGGCAGCCCGAGTCCGCGGGCCATGGCGGCCGCGAGTGTTTCGGTGGCGCTCGAGCCACGGGCCAGCCGCCGAGTCCAGTGCAGCGGCACGGGCACCACGCAGTCGCAGTTCCACCCACGAGCCGAAACCGCATGCCGGCGCAGCCAGAGATCGGCGAGGCCCCGGCAGCCGTCCTCACCGGCGGCCCGCTTGCCCCGCAGCACGGCATCCCGCAGCGGCCCGTCATAGCCCCCGAGCACCGCGATCGCCTGCCAGGATTGCGGCGGGCACCTGCCGCAGGGGTCGATGGAGGCAGCCGGCTCACCGCACCGCCCGCATCGCGGTCGCCCGTCCGCCGCCAGGCCCTCGGCGCAGGTTTCGCAGACGATCGAAGCCGGCGTCTCCGCGGCCGTGTCCGCATCGACGTCCTGCCGGCAGAAAACGCACCGTGGTGGAAAGACCAGATCGATCGCCTCGGGAACCCACGCACGGGCTCTCGAGAGGATCTTGCGGGCGGAGGGAAGCGGGTGGGCCGTAGGCATGCTTCGCGGTGGGGGCTTGTTTTCGGATCGACGCGACCGTCGCACGCGGGCAAAAGCCTGCCGCGGCCCGGTTCAGTCTCGATTGACCCTCGTCACTCGATCCCCCTATCCTCCCCGAACGGTCGTCAAGATCAACCCATCCGTCGATCTCGCGAGCCCTTCCGATCCCCGCGGAACGGCCGGGAGCGGAAAGACACATGCTCATCGATCGCTACATCACGAGGGCGCAGCTGAATGCGTTCCTGATCGTTTTCGTGAGCCTCGCGGGGCTCACGTTCGTCGTCGATGCGTTCACGAACATCGAGGAGTTCATCACGCACGGCGGGAAGTCGGGCGGGCTCTGGAGGGTGCTGGCCGGCTACTACGGCTACCGAACGATCCAATTCTTCGACGCCACGAGCGCGGTGGTGTCCCTGGCGAGCGCCATGTTCGCCCTCTCCTGGCTCGAGAGACACAACGAGGTGACCGCGCTTCTGGCTGCCGGCGTGACCAGGTGGAGGATCGCCAGGCCGGTGATCGTCTTTTCGGCCTTCGTCGCCTTCCTGGCCATGGCCAACCGCGAAATCGTCCTGCCGCGGATCCGCCACGAGTTCGCGAAAAACGCGCAGGACCTCTCCGGGCAGCAACTGCGGGAATTCGACGCTCGATACGACCATCGCACCGAGATCCTCTTCCGAGGAAAGAACGCGCAGATGGCCGGCTACCGGATCGAGGCTCCCAGCCTCTTCCTTCCGCCGTCACTCTCCCATTTCAGCCCGCAGATCGACGCCGCGGAGGGTTTCTGGAAACCCGCCTCGGCGGATCATCCGGCCGGCTATCTGCTCTGCGGCGTGACCGAACCGCCTCACATCGAGCGGATGCAGCCCCTGTCGCTCGGCGGACAGACGATCGTCATGACCCGGTCCACCGCCCCGTGGCTGGAACCCGGGCAGTGCTTCGTGACGAGCGAGGTGACGTTCGAGCAACTCATCGGCTCTCAGAACTGGAGCCAATACTCATCGACCGCCGAACTGCTGCGGGCGATCGCCAATCCGAGCCTCGGGGTCGGCGCCGACGTGCCGCTGCGGGTGCACTCGCGGGTCGTTTCGCCGCTGCTCGACATGACCCTGGCGATGCTGGGAATTCCGCTGGTGATCGGCCCGGTCCGTCGCGGGGTGTTCATAGCGGTGGGGCTTTGCATCGTGCTCACGGCGACCTTCTTCATCGTCGTGATCGGCTGCCAATCGCTCGCGACCGGCTACATCGTGAGCCCGTCGCTGGGGGCGTGGAGCCCGCTCGTGCTGCTCGGCACGCTCGCGGCGTGGCGGCTGCAGCCGATGTGGCAGTAGCTCCCGCCCGCCCCCACGGCCGCTACGACCGCTACGATCGGCCGTGCCGCACCCAGCCTCCGAAAACCCCCTCGATTCTCCATCCCTTTTTTGTCGACTCGACTCGCGTCATCGACCGATCAAGTTCGTTGACGGACGGGAGTCCGCGGATCGAAAACGACCGGGCGAGGAGATGGACCGGTCGCGATGACCTCCCGGCAAAGGAGTGCCTGCCCATGCGGATCAGTACCACGCGTTTCGGCCGTATCGACGTAGAGCAGGACGATCTGCTCCATTTCCAGAGCGGCCTGCCGGGCCTCGAGGACTGCCGCCAGTGGGCGTTGCTCGCCGACTCGGCCAACGACGCCCTCGGCTGGCTCCAGAGCACGACCCGCAGCGACGTCGCCCTCGCCGTGGTGAGCCCGAGGCGTTTCGTGCCCGGCTACCAGATCCGCATCCAGCGGAGCGAACTCACGCCGCTGAAGATGCACGACATGCGGGACGCGCAGGTGCTTCTCGTGGTCGGCCACAACGGCCGAGGACTGACCTTGAACCTGAAGGCACCGATCGTGATCAACCTGCAGGCCCGGATGGGACGGCAGGTGATCGCCAGCGGCGACCTGCCGATGCAGTACGAACTCGTTCCCCAACGCCCGCCGCTCAAGAAGAGTGCATAATTGCGTGAAGCGCGGCGGTGGAACCGCCTCGCCACGATTGAGAACCGGAAGGATCCCCGATGCTCGTCCTCTCCAGACAACGCGATGAAAGCATCATGATCGGCGACTCCATCGTCGTCACGATCGTGGACATTCGCGGCGACAAAGTTCGTCTGGGAATCAACGCCCCCGCAGAAGTGCCCGTTCATCGCCAGGAGGTCTACGAGGCGATCCAGCGGGAGAACCTCAGGGCCTCGCGGCTCGAGCCGGGCGACACGCAGGGCATCGGCAAAATGACCGGCCGCGGGCCCGTCTCGCCACAGCCACCCCGCCCACCCGCTCAGTAGCGGGAAGGATCCAGTGGCAGGCTCTTGCCTGCGGCAGCGGGGGCTCGTTGATGGAGGCCGCATTGCCGCCGGGGGCGCAGACGCTCCGCCGCTCGGGTGAGGATACGCCTGAGGCTCCTCCGCGTTCCCCGCCCCCCCGAATACGCCCCCCCCGGGAGCGTTCGGCATCAACGTGCCTGTGTGATCGTTGCGTGCCACGCTTACTGCCCCAAGCACGATGTTGTCGACTGTGGTTGTTGGCTGACTGAGTGCCACCCCGGTCCCACGGAAGCCCGAGGCGCGAGCCGAGAGGGGCGTCAGCGTCGAGCGAAGAGCCGTGTGATTTGGAAAAACGGTGGCCATCCCGGGCGTTTTCGGGGTGACTCGGCGCCGCTTTTCTGCACATCGTCAACTCCCCTCTCGGCTCGCGCCTCGGGCTTCCGTGAAAGTCAGCAGGCCGAATTGCCCGCAGAATTTGATGCTCCCGGCACCGAACCAGCAGCGTTGACCAGNNCCCGTTCATCGCCAGGAGGTCTACGAGGCTATCCAGCGGGAAAATCTCAGGGCCTCGCGGATCGAGCCGGGCGACACGCAGGGCATCGGCAAAATGACCGGCCGCGGGCCCGTCTCGCCACAGCCGCCCCGCCCGCCCGCTCAGTAGCGGGAACGAAGGCCCCGGAGGGCCGTAGCG
>DHLZ01000260.1 GCA_002405515.1 Planctomycetaceae bacterium UBA4655 | reverse complement strand
AAGACGGCAAAGCTCGGTGTCAAAAACAAGCGGCTTTCAGCCGGCGGGGAGGAAGAGTACCTGCTGCAAGTACTTGTCGGCACTTGAGATATGGTGCGATCGCCCTGCGAGGCAGGCCGTCCGTAACAGACCGTGCATCTTCGACATATACTTAAATAATGGCATCCAGAGGCGACTCCCCCAACGGGGGCTGGTTTCGGCGTGGTTTCAGCGGCGGCCGTTTCTCGGCCACGCTTGTCGCCCTCATCGTTGGTTGTCCCTGCCTCCCGTGTCGCCATCTGTCGGCGGCCGAGTCTCTGCCGAAGGACGTGCCGACGTTTCTCCGCAAGCACTGCAGCGAGTGTCATGCTGAAGGGGCCGAGGAGGGAGGCTTCCGCATCGAGTCGCTGTCGGACGGGCCGACCCAGAAGGCCGGTGCCGCCGACACCCTGGCGTACGAAAAGATCCATCGGCAGCTCTCCAGGGGCAAGATGCCGCCCCAGGACGCGGCGCAGCCGTCGGCGGCCGACCGCCGTGCGGTGCTCGCGGCCCTGAACACCATTCTCGACAAGGTCGTCGACGACAGCGGGAACAGGTACGCGGGAGCCTTCGCCCGCCGCCTGAATCGCGAACAGCTCCAGAACGACCTGCTCGACACGCTGGGCGTCGACCGCAGGCTCTACAACCTGCCCCCATTCGCCGAGTTGTTGCCCGACGAAGGCCGCGTCGGTGGCTTCGACACCGTCGGTGCCGGCCTGGGGCAGTCGGCCCTGTTGCTCACGCTGTATCAGCAGGAGGTGGATCGTCATCTCGCCCTGATCACGGACGATTATTCACCGCGGCGCTGGCGGGTGAAGTTCGGCACGCGGTATACTGACGAGAAGAAGTCCTTCCACGAGGGGCTCGGCGACCGCGTCTTCCTGTCGGGAGCACCCTATTCGGACCGGTCGATCGCGGCCTTCGACATGTCCTGGCAGCTCGCCGGCCGCGCGGAGCCACCGCGGCGAACCGCGGACGAGGTCGCGGCGGCCTTCCGTTCGTTCTTCCAAGTCTCGAAGAATTACCGGCCCGGCTCGGAGATCCTGGATCGCAGTGGGGGGCTGCCGCTCATCAACGAGGACAGCCTGACGGTGTCGGATCGGATCAGCACGGAGATCGACACGAAGTCACCACTGCTGGTCGCGGGGACGGGTCGATACAAGGTGCGGATCCGTTGCCGCCTGCGATTCCCCGACGGGGTGGATCCGGTTGAGGTGCGGGCCCGGTATTTGAACCGGAGTCATTTCTTCGCAGGTCGCTTTGACGTTCGGGATTTGGCGGACGGCCCGACGTACGAGCTCGACGAAGATGCTCCGCGGCTGTGTTTCGAGAATCCGGATCGATCCATCGTCGTCAAGCCGGGCGACTGGACGGTGCTGGAGTTCGATGATTTTCGTTCGGCCGCGGATGGCGAGGCGACCTCGGGGGGCGTCAGCGGGGCCGTCAAGGCCGGCCTGACCCTCGATTTCCGCTTTGGGAGCGTGGCCCGACCCCGGACACAAAAGCCCCCGCAGGAGCTGTCGGCGAGAAACGGCAACCCGGCGGTGGTGCCGCCGCGCGAGGAAGTCGAGGCCTACTATCCGTTCTTCGTGGACGTGGACTATCTGGAAGTCGAAGGTCCGCTGCCTCTGATCGATCGCCCGACGGACCTGCTTCCGGCCGGTCCGGTCGCCCGGTCGGATGCCCGCGGCACGGCCGCGGCGTGTCTGTCCAAGCTCCTTCCCCGGTTGTATCGCGGGCCGATCGCCCAGGCCGATCTCGACGTGTTGTTGGGCGTCTTCGACCGCAACTTCGAGCGCACCAAAGACTTCCGCGGCTCCCTGCGGTCCGCGGTCAGCGCCGCCTATCTCTCTCCGCGGCATCTGTTCGCCTCCAACGCGGTCGCCGAACGCAAGCCCGGGACGCCCCTGTCGCCCCACGATCTGGCGACGAGGCTGAGCCTGTTTCTCTGGTCTTCGACGCCCGACGCCGAGTTGAGTGCCGCGGCCGATCGGGGCCAGCTGTCCGACCCCGCCGTCCTCGGGCGGCAGGTCAAGCGGCTTCTCGACCATCCCTATGCTTCCGAGCTGAGCACCAATTTCGCGTCCCAGTGGCTGCACCTGTACAGCATCGGGCTGAACGAGCCCGATCAGGATCTCTACAACTACGACGACCGGCTCAAGCGGGCGACCGTCAATGAAAGCCTTCGCTTTTTTCACGAGGTGCTGCGAGCGGACGGCAGCATCAGGCTGTTTCTCGACAGCGACTGGTTCATGTGCAACGACCGGCTCGCGGAGCTGTACAGGATCAAGTTCACGGGCAAGGAGCCGCGGCGGCCGTTTTCATCGTGGCGAAAGGTGCCTGTCGCCGGGGTCGTGCCGCAGGCCGGCATCCGCGGGGGCTTGCTCGGACAGGCCAGCATCCTCAAGCTGACCTCGGGGAGCATCCGCACGTCGATCGTCGGTCGCGGCATGTTCATCCTGGAAAACATCCTCGACGATCCCCCCGCACCGCCGCCCGCAAACGTGGGGGAGATCGCGAATGCCGTGGCCGACCTCGATCAGAAAAGCGTCCGCGAGCAGCTCGAGATCCATCGCCGCCGTGCGACCTGCAGGGCCTGTCACGACAAGATCGATCCGCTCGGGTTCGCCCTGGAAAACTACGGCGCGATCGGTCAGTGGCGAACGACCGAGACGGATGGCATGAAGCCGCTCCTCGTCGAGGAGATCGTCACGTCGCCGGATGGAAAGACATCCGTCAAGCAAAAAAAGGTGGGGCGGAAGGGACATCCGGTCGACACGAAGGGCGTCGTCATGGGCGTTCCGGTGGACGGCCCGCGGGAGCTGCGGGCGCTGCTCCTGAGCAAAGACGAGGTGTTCGCGCGGTGTCTCGTCGGCAAGTTGATGACGTACGGGCTGGGCCGCAGCCTGCGGCATCAGGACGAGGCCGTCATCGACCGGATCGTCGCCGAGGCCGCAAAGGATGGCTATCGGTTGCGGGAGATCATCGAACTCATCGTGCTCAGCGACAGCTTCAGGACCTATTGACGCAAACATCGAGGGCCGCACCGTGAGGATTGTCGGCGGGCTTGGTTGGGCCAATGCGGCGTGGGTCTGCCTCGCCCTTGCCGTCGCGTTGCCGTGCCGGGCCGTCGGACAGGAGGCTGCGGGCCGGGACGACGGGGTGTCGTACGCGTATTTCGCGGGAAGCAATTGGTCGCGGAGCAAGAACACCGCGATCGGCATCTACCGCTTGTCCGTCGCAGACGGCGGCCTGACGCCGGTCGTCGAGCAGCCGCTGGAGAATCCCGGGCCCCTGGCCGTGCACGCGGAGAACCGCAGGCTCTACGCGGTCAGCTATCCCGACAAGATCCATGCCTATGAGATCGATCCGGGCACCGGCGGCCTGAAGTCGCTGGGGGAAATCCAGCTGCCCGGACGGCCGGAATACATCGCGGTCGATCGCCGGGGCCGGTGCCTCTTGGCCGCGATGTACCATCAGAAGCAGGTGGTGGCGTGTCCTCTCGACGACCAGGGGCGTCCGCAGGCTGATCGCGTGCAGGCGCTCGATGCGGGCGAACGGCCGCACGCGATCCTCGGCGATCGCCACGGGAAGTTCGTCTATGTTCCCTGCGCTGGAGAGATTTGGCAGTACGCGTGGAACGAGGACGGCACGGGGTTGGCGCCGAAGGAGGTGGCCCGGCACAAGCCACCGAAGGGCAGGCACCGGCCGCGGCACCTGTGGTTTCACCCGACGAAGGACTGGCTGTACGTCGTCAACGAAAGCAGTCGGACGGTGACCTTCTTTCAGGTCGATCCCGAGACCGGTGGGCTCACCGCCGTCCAAACCCTGCCGACCGTGCCCGAAGACGTCGTCAAGGGCAGCGGGGCGGACATTCACGTGACGCCGGACGGCCGCTTTGTCTACGCGTCCACCCGCGAGCACAACTCGATCGCCGGTTTCTCGATCGATCAGAAGTCGGGCGAGCTGACCCCCCTGGGGCAGGCCGCGACCGCCCGCGGACCGCGTGATTTTGCCATCGACCCCGGCGGCCGCTTCGTGGTGGCCGGAGGAACCGGTCGGAGCATCGTCGTCCACGCAATCGATCAAGAAAGCGGCCAGACGAAGACGAAGCATACGTATGATGTGGCGGCGGGCCCGGTATGGGTCGAGGTCGTCGGTTTCCCGCCACCGCGTTGAAGCGGAGTTCTGTCTGCGATTTTGCGAGCCGTTCGGACCGTCGGGTTCGGAGCCACCATCACTCCAGGAAAGTGGGACAACGCCATGAAACGTCAAATCGACCGCCGCACCTGCCTGCGAGGCTCCTGCGCCCTGCTCGGCCTGCCTTTGCTGGAGACGATGCGGCCCGGCCTGCTTGCCAACGACCAGACGGGAAGGCCGGGGGCGATCCGGCCGCGGCTGTTGTTCATCGACGAAATCGGCAACGGCGTCGACAATGTTCGCTGGTATCCGACCAAGCTCGGCCGCGATTGGGAGATCACGGAGACGCTGCGTCCGCTGGAGCCGTTTCGCGACAAGATCACCGTGCTGTCGGGCCTGCGGCAGACATGGGACGACAACGGGCATCTCGCGGCGGACACGTTCCTGACGGGGGCCAAGGCGACGAACAACGCCGTCTCGGTCGATCAGGTCGCCGCCGAACATCTCGGGACCGACGTCCAGTTTCCCTCCCTGGTGCTCGGCCCCGGCGGGACGGGCACGGTCAAGGACGCCAAGACCCTGTCCTACGATCGCAAGGGGCGGCCGATCCCGTCGATCAACAATGTCGGCGCCCTGTTTCAGAAATTGTTCGTCGCCCCGACGGGCGACGCCATTCGCGAGGCCGAATCGCGGATGAGTCGCAACCAGAGCATTCTCGACGGGCTGGAGGCGCAGACCGCGGCGCTGCGGAAGTCGATTTCGACGGCAGACGCCCGCCAGGTCGATGCGTATCTGGATGCCGTTCGGGAGATGGAGCGGCAGGTCGCCCGTGATCGGGACTGGCTGCACAAGGCGCCGCCGGATGTCGACAAGGACGCCTTCGTCGCGGCCCAACGGCTCGGCAGCCAGCCCCCCATGTACGAGCTCATGCGGTTGGCGCTGCTCACGGAGCGGTCACGGGTCGGCACCTTGATGTTCACGTCGGGGCTGGGGAGCGTGCACGGCGACACCCATCACAAGGGCCAGCAGAAAGCCCTCGACCGCGTGGCGGCCCGCGATCTCAAGGCCGTGACGATGTTCGCGAACTTCGTCGGCTCGATGCAGGCGACGCCCGTGGGGGACGGAACCCTGCTCGACTACACGTGCATCATGTTCGGCAGCCACATGAACAACGGCACGGGCTGGGCCCAGGGCTTCCCCTTCAAGAGCACGTTCGATTCCCATTCCGTGCGGAACCTGCCCATGCTGCTGGTCGGCGGGCAAAAACTGGGGGTCAAGCAGGGGCAGCACCTGCTTTTCCCCGACGAGAAGACGACCCTCAGCAGCCTGTTCGTCGAGATGTTGAAGTTTGCCGGCGTGCCCGATCCGACGTTCAACTCCGTGCGGCAGGGAATCCCAGAATTGAGTGCAGCGTAACGCGACGGTTCCCGTCGAGAAGGCCTCGCCCGCCGTATCGCCTCGACACGGCTTGGCTCAAGCGATCACCCGGCTGCCAGGGCTGGCCCTCGGCTGCCAAGCTAGACCGCCAAGCTAGAGCAACGCGAAGCTACTACCGGGAGCATCAAGCAGTTGACATTGTTCTGCGGGCAACTCGTCAAGCTGACTTTCACGGAAGCCCGCGGCGCGAGCCGAGGTGGGAGTTGAAGAAATGTAGAAAAGACTCCACGAGCAACAACAAAAACGAC
>DHLZ01000187.1 GCA_002405515.1 Planctomycetaceae bacterium UBA4655 | reverse complement strand
CCCACGGAAGCCCGAGCCGCGAGTTTCCCTGCAGGCGGTTGCTGGAAATGCCCGGAAGCCCGAGGCGCGAGTTTCCCTGCAGGCGATTGCTGGAAATGCCCGGAAGCCCGAGGCGCGAGCCGAGAGGGGCGGCAGGGTCGCGCTAAAAGCCGGGTGATTTGGCAAAACAGTGTCCATTCCGAGCGTCTTTGAGTGACTCGACGCCGCCTTTCTGCACATCGTCAACTCCCCTCTCGGCTCGCGCCTCGGGCTTCCGTGAACGTCAGCAGGCCGAGTTGCTCGCAGAACAATGTCCACTACTTGATGCTCCCGGTAGCAAAAAGCTCATGAGTGATTTCACCTGCAGATGAAAATGCAGACGCCAGCACCGCTGTTTTACGGCCACTTCAGCAAGGCGCTCCCTTGAGCCTCTCCCGATCGATCCTGCCATGCCGTGGAGGACACGGAGGGCCGGGCCATGGAGCTACGGTTCATTCGCGACACGGACCGACGCGAGATCGACTTCGTCGTGCTCCGCGACGGCATTCCGGAGTTTGCGGTCGAGTGCAAGACCGGCGAACGGGAACCGGCACCAGCGTGTCGGTATTTCCGCGAACGCACCGACATACCGGCCTTTTATCAGGTGCACTGTGGCGAGAAAGACTACGGGAACCCGCGATCCGGCACGCGAGTCCTGCCCTTCGCCCGATTCTGCACCGAACTCAACCTGCCATGAGGGTCCGCTGGAGCAACTCGCTCAGTTGATCTGATCGGCCCGGACGGCACCGCCGGCCTCGGCGGTGTCACCCCGACGGCGGCCGAGGGCCGTCGAGGGCCGCCAATTCCGCTTCCAGCCACGCGGTGCGTTCCTCCTCCCCGTCCGCGACGGCCGCCCACTCGCGACGGATGAGCGCCGCGTCGATTTCGCCGCGATTCGCGGCGAGGAGCGTACGAATGTCCTCCTGATCCTGTGGCCGAAAGGCGACCAGCTTCGTCACGATAAGCCCTTCTGGGGCGAGCACCTTGAGCGAGCGACCTGCGGACCAGGGCAGCGACGTGGCCGCCGCCAGCGCATGGGCGTAGAGGGGCAGCATCGGCCTCAGCCAGTCGATGCGGACCGTGCCGTAGCGGAAGACGGTCATGTGATGCTGGATGAATTCCCGGATGACCGTGTCGCGGTCCAGTGTGAATCCGCGCTCGATGAGCTCGTCGAGCAGGCCCGGCAGGACGACCTGCGGAACGTCGAGCAGGATGTCGATGTCCTGGGTGAACCGCGGGCGGCCCCGCAGCATGGTCGCCAGCCCACCGAGCAATGCGTAGCGGATGCCCCGCGCATCGAACACCTCCCCGAGTGTTTCCACGGCGGCGACGAGATCCCCGGCAAGCGGTTCAGGGTGTTCCGGCATGTCGCACCACGAACCGGGTGATCGCCTCGCGACCCAGCTCCTCCTGCCGCTGCCGATAGGCCTCGATGAACTCCCGCTTGGGAGATCGCGCGATCAGGACGGCGCCGGCAGCGAGGGCCGACCGGATCGCCCGCAACCGCTCTGCCGGGGAAGACTGGCGGAAGCGGGCAGCCTCCTCGCCGGTCACGTCGGCATCGCTCGGAAATTTCAGATCGTAAATGTTCATGACGGTGCGGCACCCGTGCCGCCACTCCTGCCTTGTACGACGAATCATACCAACCGTCGCTTCCCCAGGCCGCTATGATGTCGGGCCCTCACCCCGGAGCCCGACCCTCGATGACCGCACGCACGCTGCCCGCCCGGAAGGACGTTCCCTCAGGCGACACCTGGGACTTGAAGAGCCTGTTTCCGTCCGATGGCGAGTGGGAGCAGGCACTCGCGTCGTGGGAGAAGCGGGTCGAAGGCTTTGCCGCCTTCGCGGGCACGCTCGGCTCCTCGGCCGGGCGGCTCGCAGAGTGCCTGGCGTTCGACCTCGCGATCGATCGTGACGGCGACCGGATCGGCACCTACGCCTTCCTGCGGGCGAGCGAGGATCAGGCCGCGCAGGACGCCCAGCGGATGGTCGGCAGGTTTCAGCACGTCGCCACGCTCGCCGGGGAGAAGGCGAGCTTCATCCGTCCCGAGATCATGGCGATCGATCCCGCCACGCTCACCCGCTGGATGGACGAGCCCACGCTCGCCCCCTACCGGCTGATGCTCGAGCGGCTTGTAAGGACGCGGCCGCACGTGCTCTCCGAGCGAGAGGAACGGCTGCTCGCCATGCAGGGCACGTTCGCCGGCACGGCCTCGAAGGCCTTCCGCCAGCTCACCGACGCCGACCTCAAATTCGGCACGCTCACAAACGGCCGCGGCCAGGAGGTCGAGCTCTCGAACGCCTCGTTCATCACGTTCCTCCACGACGTCGATCCGGCGGTGCGGAAGGCGGCCTTTCACCAGTACTACCGGCAGTACGAGAGCCACGCGAACACGCTCGCGGCGACCCTCTCCGGCTCCAACGAGCGCGATGTCTACTCGGCGCGGGTCCGCAACCACGCGACCGCGGTCGGGGCCGCGCTCTTCGCCGACAACGTGCCGATCGCCGTCTACGACCAGCTCATCGCAGCCGTGCGGGCGAATCTGCCGGCGGTGCACCGCTACTACGCCCTGCGGAAGCGGGTGCTCGGCCTGTCCGAAATCCACCACTACGACACCTACGTGCCGCTCGTCGCCGAACTCGAGAAGCGGCACACATGGGACGAGGCGGTCGGCCTGGTCGTCGAGTCGCTCGTCCCCCTCGGCGGTGAATACTGCTCGCGGCTCGAAAAAGGGCTCCGCGGCCGATGGTGCGACCGCTACCCGAACGCCGGCAAGCAGTCGGGCGCCTTCAGCTCCGGCACCTACGACTCCGATCCCTACATCCTCATGAACTTCGAGCAGGAGGTGATCGAGCACGTCTTCACGCTCGCCCACGAGGCGGGCCACTCGATGCACACCCGCTACTCGGCGGAGCACCAGCCCTACCAGTATTCCGGCTACACCATCTTTGTGGCGGAGGTGGCGAGCACGTTCAACGAGCAACTGCTCACGCGGCTCTTGCTCTCCCGGGCGACGAACCCACGCGAACGGGCCGCGATCATCGCCCGCGAGATCGACGCGATCCGGGCGACGATCGTGCGGCAGACGATGTTCGCGGAGTTCGAGCGGAAGAGCCACGCCTCGGTCGAGGCGGGCGAGCCGCTCACGCTCGAGCGGCTCCGCGGCATCTATCGCGAACTGCTCGACGCCTACTTCGGCCCCGGCTTCGCGATCGACCGCGAGCTCGAGCTCGAGTGCCTGCGGATACCCCACTTCTACAACGCCTTCTACGTCTACAAGTACGCGACCGGCCTCTCGGCGGCGATCGCGCTGGCGAAGAAGGTGGCCGAGGGGGGACCGAAGGAGCTCGAGGCCTACCTCGGCTTCCTCAAAGGCGGCTCGTCGAAGTGGCCGCTCGACCTGCTCCGCGACGCGGGCGTCGATCTCGAAAAGCCCGAGCCCGTCGCCACCGCCCTCGCGCGGTTCTCAGAGCTCGTCGACGAACTCGACGGTTTGCTGTAAGCCGCCGCTCCACACACACGGCGTTTACGCTCGCCGCCGCACGCACGCCCCCGCACGCGCACGATGGAACGCACCCTGAGCGCATACGGAAGCCCGAGGCGCGAGCCGAGAGGTGCGTCAGCGTGGCAGTGCAAGACGGGTTGCGACTCCAGCCGTTTTTGCCGAGAGTTTTCGAACACCGTGACTGCGAGCGTCGCGTCACGTCAACTCCCCTCTCGGCTTGCGCCTCGGGCTTCCGGAAACGGGCGGCGGCGCGAAAACACGGACCGGTTCGGGGCTGCCCGTGTGCC
>DHLZ01000133.1:305-20983 GCA_002405515.1 Planctomycetaceae bacterium UBA4655 | reverse complement strand
GAACGACCGTGCTGGTGGCCCGTGTGCAGGGCACCAGCCTCGAACCGGCGGTCCGCAGCCGGATCGACAAGTTATTCGCCAGAGCCCGCCGGCAGGACCCCGGATCGCTCGTCCTCGGGCTGCTGGAAGCGGAGATGCGAGAGATCCAGGGACAGAGTGACGAAGTCGAATCGATGTACCGGAAGCTGCTCGCCCAGTCCGGCCTCGAAAAGACGCAACGGGCCATCGTAGCCAACAACCTCGCCTTCCACCTCGCGAGGAAGGAGACCGCCAAGGAGGCCCTCGGATTGATTGAATCGGCGATCCAGGAACTCGGACCGCACCCTGACCTTCTCGATACGCGAGGCGTGGTTCAGACGGAACTCGGCAACTACTCGAACGCGGTCGAGGACCTCAGGGAGGCTTCGCTCGTCCCGACGCCCGTGAAGCTGCTCCACCTCGCCGTCGCGCAGGAAGGGGCGGCCCAGATCGAGGGAGCAAGGCGTTCTCTCGCCCGCGCCAGAAAGCTCGGGCTGATCGCCGAGCAACTCAACAAGGCGGACCGCGTTCGCCTTGAACGGCTCGATGCCGCCCTGGGGACCGAGGAATCTCAGCCGGTCAGCATCCGGGACCGCGCGAGAGCCTCCTCCGCCTCCTGGATCCGGCCGGCTCGCATGCACGCCACCGAGAGTGCGGTGTAGCTGAACGGGTCGCCTGGCTCCAGTTCGCACACCTTGCGGGCATGCGCGACGGCGTCGGCGTGCCGTTCGAGTCGAGTGCACCATGCCGCGATCGCCGAGTGCGCGAGCGAGTAGCCGGGATGCTCCGCCACGAGCGACTCGAGGGCCCGAACGGCATCGTCCAGGCGGCCCTCGGACTTGAGCTTTTCCGCCGCCGCGTAGGCATCTTCGCGATTCATGAATTTGTCTCCGCCAAGGGACGCTTGCTTCGGGCTCTCCAACCTTCCACGACGGTGCAGCATAGCGTCATCGAGGGCTCGAGGCGCCGGACCGGGGGCTCTGGGGGCATCGCGAAACCTGCAACGCCGGCGGAAACTGGCATTGAAACCGCCCGGGCTCTCAGCCGATAACCTCCCCTGCCGCCGGACCGACCGAGCGGCTCAAAACGCCCGGGAAAAAGGTCGTGAGCATCCATCCCCTCGCCGTCGTCAGCCCGGAAGCCAAGCTCGGCATCGGGGTGAAGGTAGGAGCGTTCGCCATCGTCGAGCCGGACGTGGAGCTGGGTGACTTCTGCTCCGTGGCGAGCGGCGCGGTCATCAAGTCGGGCGTCACCGCCGGCTGCCACAACGAGTTCGGCGAGCACGCCGTCATCGGAGGCGCGCCGCAGCATGCTTCCAGGCCGCAGACCGTCGGCAGGCTCGTGATCGGCGACCACAACGTCTTTCGCGAATACGTCACCGTGCACCGGGCGCTCAAAGTCGGCATGAACACGACGGTCGGCGACATGAACTTCGTCATGGCCAGCGCCCACGTGGGCCACGATGCCGAGATCGGCAACAGCGTGATCTTCGCGAATGCATCGCTGCTCGGCGGGCATGTCGTCGTGGAGGACCGCGCGTTCGTGTCCGGGGCCGTCGCCGTCCACCAGTTCTGCAGGATCGGCAGGCTCGCCATGGTCGGCGGACACGCCCGTGTCGTCCAGGACGTTCCTCCGTACATGCTGATCGACGGGATTTCGGGATGCGTGGTGGGCCTCAACATCGTCGGGCTCAAGAGGAGCGGCCATTCCTCCGCCGAGATCGCGGATCTCAAGGCGGCCTACCGGATCATCTACCGTCGCGGGCTGGCGTGGTCGGACGTTCTCGCAACGCTCCGCGCGGAATTCCCCGAGGGCCCCGTCACGCACGTGCACACATTTCTGTCGCAGGGATCCCGCGGCTTCGCCCAGGAGCGGCGAGGGCCTCCCCAGTCGACGCTGCGACTGCGTGTGCCGGAAGAAGATGCCACACCGGTCATCCGGTCGAAGGCCGGCTGACCGGCTATTCGCTCGCGGCGTCGCGTCCGTTCGCTTCCCCGCCGTCGGATTCGGTGTCATCGCCATCGCGGCCCGCCACGGCATCGAGCCCGTACCGCTGCAATTTCCGACGGAGAACAGAGCGGTCGATGCCGAGCAGCTTGGCCGCAAGCGACTTGTTGTACATCGCCTCGGCAAGGGTCCGCTCGAGGTGCACACGTTCGACATCGGCCAGCGTCGGCCAGCATCCGGAGGCCGGAGCCGCCGCACTCTGCCCATTGGCCGCCGTCGGTTTTTCGTCCGGCTTGCCGGGCGGCCGCGACCGCGCGTCGACCCTGTAGACGCCGCTGATCGAGGTCGGGGCCACGATTCCCCGCCTGGCGGCCTGCTCCAGTTGCGTTCCGCCGTCCGCGGTCGATCCGCCCCTCTGCCGAAGCTCGTCTCCGGGCCGAGGCGACGCATGGTTGGAGCGATCCTGCGGCTCGCGAAGGCTCTTGAAGGCATCGTCGTCGATCTGGTCGCCGGACGAGAACATCACCGCCCGTTCCAGGACATTTTCCAGTTCGCGGACGTTGCCTGGCCACGAATACTGCATCAACAGGCTCAAGGCCGCCGGGGAGAGCGTGCAGGAAGGCATGCCGTACCGGGCGGACAGCTCGGCGAGGTACCGCTCGGCGATCACGGGGATATCCTCCCGCCTCTCCTTCAGCGCGAGCGTTCGGATCGTGACGACGTTCAGGCGGTAATACAGGTCCTCACGAAACCGCCCCTCCTGCACCTCGCGGGCGAGGTCGCGATTCGTGGCGGCAAGAACGCGGACGTTCACGGGCACCTCGTCGTGGCTGCCCACCGGAACCACCGTCCGCTGCTGCAGCACGCGAAGCAGCTTCGCCTGGAGTTCCAGCTCCATCTCCCCGATCTCGTCGAGGAAGATGGTCCCTCCGTCGGCGGCTCGAAAACACCCGAGCGCCGACGCAATGGCGCCCGTGAAGGCGCCGCGAACGTGTCCGAACATGTGGCTCGCGAACAGCGTCCCGGTGGTCACCGCGCAGTCCACCGGGATGAATGACTTCGCAGCCCGGGTCCCGAGGGCGTGGACGGCCCGGGCGATGAGTTCCTTCCCCGTGCCGCTCGGGCCAAGGATCAGCACGTTCGACTGGTGGGCCGCGATCCGCTCGATGTCGCGACGCAGTTGCTCTGCCCAAGGCGACACCCCGACGATCCGCCCGAGGGCGAGATCACCGGACTGCGTTTGGGCCGAGAATGTACGCATGTTAAGGAAGGAAGGTTGTCTGACTGGGTCGTCTCGCTCCCCTCCAAGACGATGCGAACGAACCCCCTGAAAGACCTTACCACGTTTCTGCGGCGTTCGCACCCCCTCGTCACTGTCGCGGTTCGCACACTGCGAAACGGCCCGACCGACTCGGCCGGCGTCCGGATGGCCGGCCGTGCCGGTCGTAGGGGTGAACCGGGCCTCGCGGTCTGGAAAAAACCGGGCGATTCGCCTGAAGGCAGAACTTGGGTAAAGATTGAGTAGCCGGCTCCGCACGCCCCCGCAGGGATGCCATGTCCAGTTCTTCCGCAATCACCGCACCTCCAGCGGCAATCCCATCGGCCCCGGTGTCGGACGGCCCCGCCGCGGCGGGCCGGCCCCCGGGCATCGGCTGGCTGTGGCTCGCGGCGGTTGCCGCGATGCTCGCGGCCGTCTTCTTCGCGACGGAGCGGTTCCTGACCGACCGCTCGCCGATCGTCGTCGGCATCCTCCACTCGATGAGCGGACCGATGGCCATCAGCGAGCGTTCGATGGTCGACGCCGAGGTGCTGGCGCTCGAGCAGATCAACCGTGCGGGCGGTCTGCTCGGCAGGCCGATCCGGTGGGTGATCGCCGACGGGGCCAGCGACTGGCCGACGTTCGCCCGGCAGGCGACGCGGTTGATCCGGGAGGAAAAGGCGACCGTCATCTTCGGCTGCTGGACGAGTGCCAGCCGCAAGAGCGTCGTTCCGGTCGTGGAGGAGTCGGACCACCTCCTCGTCTATCCGATGGCTTACGAGGGTCTCGAGGAGTCCCCCAACGTCATCTACGTCGGCGCGGCGCCGAACCAGCAGATCATTCCCGCAGTGCAATGGAGCCACGACGCCCTCAAGGCCCGGCGGTACATGCTCGTCGGGTCCGACTACATCTGGCCCCGCTGCGTGAACGCCATCATCTCCGACCAACTCGTAGGGCTCGGCGACGAAAAGGTGGCGGAACTCTACGTCCCCTTCGGCAGTACGAACGTCGAGGCGATCGTCTCGAGAATCGTCGCCGAGAAGCCGGATGTCGTCTTGTCGTCCATCGTCGGCGACTCGGCCGTCGCCTTCTTCCGCAAGCTCCGCGAAGCGGGCGTCCGCCCGCAGGACACGCCCGTCGTGACCTTCGCGCTGGCGGAGGACGAGCTTCGCAACATGCCGACGGCACACGTGGCGGGCGACTACGCGGCCTGGACCTACTTCCAAAGCCTCGATCGCCCCGAAAACCAGTCGTTCGTCCGCGAGTTCAAGGCCCGCTACGGCAACGACCGGGTCACGAGCGACGTCATCGCCTCGTCGCACACGGCCGTGCGTCTCTGGGCCAGGGCCGTCGAGGAGGCCCAGAGCAGCGACGTTCGGCAGGTGCGATCCGCGATGCGACGTCAGAGCATGGACGCGCCGGAGGGGATCATCGCGGTCGATCCGGAGACGCAGCACACCTGGAGGCCCGCCACGATCGGCCGGTTCCGCCCCGACGGACAGTTCGACATCGTCTGGAACAGCCGAACCGCCGTCAGGCCGGTCCCCTTTCCGATCACGAGGTCACGGGGGGAGTGGCTCGCGTTCGTGGACGGCCTCCGCGCCGCCTGGGACGGCGGCTGGGCCGCCCCGACGGGTGCCGTGCGGCCCGCCCCGACCGGAGGGACGAGAAACCGATGACGGCGGCGAACGACACCACGATGCGGCGTTCGATCGCCGGAAGACTGCTCTTTTGGTTCCTGGTGATCGCGCTCATTCCCTGCGCGATGCTCACCACGATCACGGCGAGGATCGCCGCGGACGCGCTCGAGAAATCGGTGCGGACGAACCTCACGCTCGTCGCCGACGCCCGCGTCGCCCAGCTGGAGCTCTACGCGAACGAGCGGGTGCGGGACACCACGGCGCTCGCCCGCGGCCCCACGTTCGTCGAGGCCGTCAGGGATCTGGGCGAGGTGCTCCCCGGAGGGGCTCCCGCGCTCTCGGCGGCGGCGAAGAAGTTCGAGCCGTTCTTCGCGTACGTCGCCAACGCCTTCGGATACAGCCAGCTGCTCGTCATCGACGAGACGGGGCGAGTCCTCTTTTCCCTCGACGACTCGATTCCTCCGGCGAGCTCGGTGGTGTCGGGGGAACTGGCCGGAACGGCCCTCGCCGACTGCTTCGACCGGGCGCGGACGCTCCTGCAGACGGAGCTTTCGGTCTTCCAGCCGTACGGCCCGACACGGGAGCCGATGGCGTTCGCCACGAGCCCGATCTTCGACGCCGGCCGCTGCGTGGGCGTGCTCGCGCTCGGCCTCGAACCGGACCGCGTCTGGCGGATGCTCTCCGATTACACCGGGCTCGGGGCCAGCGGCGAGATCGTCGCGGCGATGGCGACCGATGGCGGCTCGGTTGTCACCGCGCCACTGCGGAACACCTCCGACGCCGCCTTCCGCATGCGGATTCCCTTCGACGGCAAGCTCGGAGCGGCCACCCAGTCGGCCTCTCGCGGCAACCGCGGCTACGGGCTCGTGCAGGACTACCGGGGAACGGAGGTCGCCGCGGCCTGGCGGTACCTGCCGAGCTACCGTTGGGGCCTGACGATCAAGCAGGATGCGTCCGAGGCCTTCTCGCTCATCCACTTCCAGCGGTATGCGATCATCGCGCTGTCGCTCATGACGATCGTCGGCGTGACGCTCGCGGCGCTCGTCGTCGCCCGCACGATCTCGCGGCCGATCCGCACGGCCGTGGAGGCGGCGAAGCGGGTCGCCGGCGGCGACCTGCGGGGCAAGGTGGCCGCCGTGACCGACGACGAGACGGGCTCGCTGCTCGTCGCGATCCAGACGATGACCAACGACCTCCGTGGGCTCATCGGACGGATCCAGCAGTCGAGCGTGGCGCTCATTTCCACGGCCACCGCGATCCAGGCGACATCGAGCGAACAGCAGCAGGTCATCGCCGACTACGGCGCCTCGACGAGCCAGGCGGTCGCGGCGGTGAAACAGATCTCCGTCACCAGCCAGGAGCTCGTGCGGACGATGACCGAGGTCAACGACATGGCGTCCCATACCGGCGAGATGGCCGCCGAAGGTCGCGTGAACCTCGCCGGCATGGGCTCGACGATGCGGGCACTCGCGGAATCGACCGGTTCGTTCGGCTCGAAGCTTGCCGTGATCAGCGAACGCGCCGCCAACATCAACCTCGCGGTGACGACGATCACCAAGGTCGCCGACCAGACCAATCTCCTCTCGATCAACGCGGCGATCGAGGCGGAGAAGGCCGGAGAATACGGGCTGGGATTTCTCGTCGTGGCGAGGGAAATCCGCCGCCTCGCCGACCAGACCGCGGTCGCTTCGCTCGACATCGAGCGGATGGTGAAGGAAATGCAGTACGCGGTCTCCGCCGGCGTGATGGAGATGGACAAGTTCGCCGAGCAGGTCCGTGGAGGCGTCCGGGAGATCGGGCAGGTCTCCGAGAAGCTCGGTGACATCATCAACGCCGTTCAGGGCATCTCGGAGCGGTTCGGTCAGGTCACCGAAGGGATGCGGGCACAGTCGCAGGGGGCGGAACAGATTCGCGAGGCGATGGTTCGGCTCGCCGAGGGGGCCTCCCGGACGGCGACGTCGCTGTCGGACTTCAACAAGGCGACCATCCACCTCCGCGAGGCCGTGGGAGGGCTCAAGGAGGAGGTTTCACGGTTCACCACCTGACGAACCGTGAACGCCGGTGGAGTCCATGCAGCTTTTGACATTCACGATCGCCGGACAGCCATACGCGATCCCCTCGAAGCGGGTGATCGAGGTCCTGCCGCTCGTTCCCGCGCGGCCCATTCCCGGCACGCCGGAATACGTGACCGGGCTGTTCACCTACCGGGGGCAGCTGCTGCCCCTCGTCGACCTGGGCACGAGGATCGCCGCCACGCCGCCTCCGCGGCGGCTGAGCACCCGCGTGATCGTCGTCGAGTTTCCGGCGGGCACACCCCCGGACGCCAATTTCCCCATCGGCAGCGGCCCCGGCGGCACGGACGGCATCGAGTTCGCTCCGGCGGGACTGGCCCGAATGGGGCTCGTCGCCGAGAATGTGATCTCCATCCGCTCGGTCGAGGAAGCCGCGTCGCCGCTGGCGACGATGGCGCTTCCGCACGCCCCCTACCTGGGGCAGATCCTCAGGATCGAGGGCCGGACGGGGACCGACGCCACGACCGTTCAGCTGATCGACCTGGAGCGGCTCCTGCCGGAGGATTTGCTCCGCGGCCTTTTCCCTCATTCCACGACGCCCAGCCATGCAGCCGAATGAACTCGAGGCATTCCTCGCGGAATGGATCGGTCTCGACGCCGCCAGCCTCGGCACGACGGCTGTCGAACGGGCATGCCGCGCTCGCCGCGAGGCGATCGGCATTTCCGACCCGCGCGACCTCGCGCGTCGCGTCCGCGACGATGCGGCCGAGCGGGACCGTCTCGTCGAGGAGGTGGTCGTCTCCGAGAGCTGGTTCTTCCGCGATCCGCAGGTGTTCGATTCCATCGCGAAGTTCGCCCTGACGCTCGCGGCGATGCCGGGCCGCTCTCCGGTCCGCATCCTCAGCGTCCCGTGCGCCGCGGGTGAAGAGCCCTATTCGATCGCGATGGCACTGCTCGACGCGGGCCTGCGCGAAACCGCGTTCCGCATCGACGCGTTCGACGTGAGCCACGCCTCGCTGGCGAAGGCCGCGGCCGGAAGGTATTCCGAAAACGCATTCCGCAACGCCGACTCGTCGTTTCGCCGCCGATGGTTTCGCGCGGAACCGGGCGGTTCGTTGATCGACGATCGCGTGAAGCGGACGGTGAGCTTTCGCTGGGGCAACCTGCTCGAGCCCGGGTTTGCCATGGCGAAGGGCCCGTATGACTGCATCTTTTGCCGCAACCTGCTGATCTACCTCACGGCCGACGCGAGGCACCGCGTGGCCCACGCGGTCGAGACCATGCTCGCGTCCGACGGACTCCTCGTGCTCGGAGCCGCCGAACCGCCGATCCTGCGGGGCGGGTGGATCCCGGCCGGGGATGCATCGCTGTTCACCGTGAGACGCTCGATCGCGGTCGGCCGACCGCGAGTCCCGTCGAAGCCGCGGCTCGCGGCGGCGAGGCCGATCCCGAGCCGGGCGACCCCTCGTTCGCGGCCCGGCAGGAAGTCAGGCGACGCGAAGGCCCAGACGCCCGCGGATGGTCACGATCCTGCGAGGCCCACGCAGCACGCGGCCGCCGATGTAGGCACGGAGGTCGCCGCCTCCCCGACCGGATCGAGCCCGCTCGAACGGACCCTGGAACTCGCCGGCAGGCTCGCCAACGAGCGGCGGCTCTCCGAGGCGATCGACCTGTGCGACGCCCATGCCCGCTCGTTCGGGCCGAGCCCGGAGATCTTCTTCATGGCCGGCATGCTCCACCAATCCGCGGGCGATCTCGACCGTGCCGAGGCGTGCTTCCACAAGACGCTCTACCTCGACCCGGCCCACGAAGAGGCCGCCCTCGCCCTCGCGCTCGTTGCGAGCCACCGCGGCGACGCGAGGATGGCGGAAAAGTACCGCGAGAGCGCCGTCCGCGTGTTCGCCAGAAAGGGATCGTCATGACCGTCCGCCCTTCGGTCCAGCAGGGAATCGTGCCGCCGATGCCGGAATGCTGGAGTCGCATCGGCGTCGCGGGCGATCGAAGTTGTCCGGAACTCGAGACCTTCATCCACTGCCGAAACTGCCCGGTGCTCGCCGAAGCCGCCCGCACGTTCTTCGACCGCCCCGCCCCTGACGGCTACGTGGAAAGCTGGTCGGCGATCCTCGAAGAGCCGCCCGTCGCCGCGACACCCGACGCCACGAGCGTCCTGATCTTCCGCCTCGCCGAGGAATGGTTCGCCCTGCCGACGAGCGTCCTCGTCGAGGTGACGACTCTGCGGCCGCTCCACTCCGTGCCGCACCGGACCGGCGGGGTGCTGGCGGGGATCGTGAACATCCGCGGCCAACTGCAGCTGTGCATCTCGCTGGCGTCGTTGCTCGGGATGGAAGCCGCCCGCGGGGATCGGCCCCATGACGGGATCGGGCTCACCGGCACCACGGGGCGGCTCCTCGCGGTCGAGTGGAAGGGCCGTCGCTGGGTGTTCGCGGTCGAGGAGGTGGCCGGAGTGCATTCGGTGCCCAGGGCGACGATGAGGGCGGTGCCGTCGACCGTGAGCCAGTCGTCCCAACGTGCGACCCAGGCGCTCTTCGACTGGCAGGACGTGACCGTCGGGCTGCTGGACGAGCAGCGATTGATCGACGGACTCGACGGGCTCGTATCCGGTTAGGAACCCTTCAGGAACATGACGTGGCCGAAGACCTGAGCGGATTCTCGCTGCTCGAGCTTTTCAAGCTGGAGGCGGAAAGCCAGACGGCGATCCTGTCGGCCGGCGTGCTGGCGATCGAGGAGTCGAGCCGCTCCCCGCAGACGATCGAGGCGATGATGCGGGCGGCCCATTCGCTGAAGGGGGCGGCGCGGATCGTGGCGCTCGAGCCGGCGGTCCGCGTCGCGCACGCCCTCGAAGACTGCTTCGTCGCTGCCGGCAAGGGCACGCTGACGCTCCAGGCCGGCCACGTCGACGTGCTGCTCGAGGCGGTCGATTTCCTTGCGTCGATTGCCCGCGACGCCGACCCGCTCTCGGAGGGAAGCTCATGGCCGGCCCGGGCGGAAAGGCTCGTGGCCGATCTCGCATCGCTCCCGGCGCGACCGCCGACGGTGACGGCCGCCTCCGAGACGCCGCGCAAGGCCGAGCCGGACGAGTCGCCGCCGCCCGAGCCGGCCTCGCGGCAGCCACCCCCCCAGGCAGCGGCGGTCGAGCCAGTTCTTCAACCGGCGCCGGCCGAGCCGTCCCCGACCGCGGCTCCCGAGGCCCCGCCCGAAACCTCCGCCGCGAAGCCCCGCATCACCGAACCGACCGACAGGGTCGTGCGGGTGTCGGCCGACAGCCTCACGCGTCTCGTCGGCCTCGCGGGGGAGTCGCTCGTGGAGGCGAGGCAACTGCGTCCGTTCGTGGACGCGATCCTGCGGCTCCGAGGACGCCAACTCGAACTGTGCGACGCCATCGGGCTGCTCGAGGAACGGCTGCGGGCGTCCGACTCCCCGATCCCGGCGGCCGACGCGGACCTGCTCGCACGATCCCGTCGGCAATCGGAGGATCTCCTGACCGAGTTCACCGGCCAGATCGAGGACTTCGAGGCTTTCGCCCGCCGCAACGAGGATCTCTCGGCGCGGCTGCACCACGAGGTCATCCAGAGCCGGATGCGACCGCTCGCCGACGGGATCCGCGGCTTTCCCAGGCTCGTCCGCGACGTTTCCCGCACCCTCGGGAAACAGGTTCGTTTCGAGGTGATCGGCGACCAGACGGGCGTGGACCGGGACATTCTCGACAAGCTCGAGGCGCCCCTGTCACACCTTGTTCGCAATGCCCTCGACCACGGCATCGAGACGCCCGGCGAGCGGGAGGCGGCCGGAAAGTCCCCCACCGGCACGATCCGCCTCGAGGCCAGGCACCGCGCCGGAATGCTCAGCATCACGCTCTCCGACGACGGCCGCGGCATCGACATCGAACGACTGCGGGCGAAGGCCGTCTCCCGCGGCCTCGTCGCCGCCCAGATCGCCGGCCAGCTGACGGAGGTCGAGCTGCTCGAGTTCCTCTTCCTGCCCGGGTTCTCCACGAAGGAGCAGGTCACGGAGATCTCCGGCCGCGGTGTCGGCCTCGACGTCGTGCAGACGATGGTGAAGGCCGTCGGCGGAAACGTCCGCGTCGCCACGCAGCCGGGCCGCCAGACCACCTTCACGATGCAGCTCCCGATCACGATGTCGGTGATCCGCGCCCTTCTCGTGGAGATCGGAGGCGAGCCCTACGCCTTCCCCCTCACGCGAATCGACCAGATCCTCTTCTGCCCGCACGGCTCGCTGCGCACCGTCGAGGGGAGGCAGTATTTCGACCGGGACGGCGCCGCGATCGGCCTCGTCATGGCGACCCAGGTTCTCGGACTGGAATCGAATGGAACGCCCGCGGACCCGATGCCGGTCGTCGTGATCAGCGATCGCGGCCAGCAGTTCGGGATGATCGTGGACGCGTTTCTCGGCGAACGGGATCTCGAGGTGCGGCCGCTCGACCCGAGGCTCGGCAAGGTGCCCGACATCAACTCGGCATCACTCCTCGAAAATGGCAATCCGGTTCTCATCGTCGATGTCGAGGATCTCGTGAGGTCGATCGACAACCTCCTGGCCGGCCGTCGGCTCTCCCGCGTGGAGATGGAGCGGATCGCGGAGCAGGAACGCCGACGCAAGAGGATCCTCGTCGTCGACGACTCGATCACCGTCCGGGAGCTCGAGCGGCAGCTTCTCCAGTCCCGCGGGTTCGCGGTCGACGTCGCGGTGGACGGCATGGACGGATGGAACGCCGTTCGCTCCGGCCACTACGACCTCGTGGTGACCGACGTCGACATGCCCCGCATGGACGGGATCGGCCTCGTGGCGCTCATCAAGGCCGACCCGTCGCGAAAGGACGTTCCCGTCGTGATCGTGTCGTACAAGGACCGGGAGGAGGACCGTCTCCGCGGACTCGACGCGGGCGCCAACCGCTATCTCACGAAGAGCAGCTTCCACGACGAGACGTTTCTCAATACGATCATCGACCTGATCGGAGAGGCATCCTCTTGAAAATCGGCATCGTCAACGACGTCCGCGCGGCCTGCGAGGCGCTTCGCCGCGTCGTGGACAGCCTCCCCGATCACGAGATCGCCTGGACCGCCGCCAACGGCGTCGAGGCCGTCGCCATGGCCAAGCGAGACCGGCCCGACCTGATCCTGATGGACCTGATCATGCCCCACCTCGACGGCGTCGAGGCGACGCGGCAGATCATGGCCTCCGCGCCGTGCGCGATCCTCGTGGTGACCGCCACCGTCAGCGGCAACATTTCGCTCGTGTACGAGGCGATGGGGCACGGAGCGCTCGACGCCGTCGATACGCCAATCCTCGGGCCGGCGGGAGAGGTGAGCGGCGCCGGGGCGCTCGTCGAGAAGATCGGGACGATCGCCAAGCTCATCGGCGCGAGCGTCTCCCGCAGGCCGCCGGCGACCACGGCCCGCTCCTCGCCTCCTCGGCTCCTCGTGATCGGGGCATCGACCGGCGGACCGAAGGCGGTCTCGGACCTGCTCGTGGCCCTTCCGCGGGATTGGAACGTGGCGACGGTCGTCGTGCAGCACGTCGATGTGGCCTTCTCGCAGGGGCTCGCCAAGTGGCTCGGCGACCGCACCGGCCGCCCGGTCCGAGTGGCCGAGCACGGGCAGGTCCCCCAGGCCGGCGACGTGCTCCTCGCCGGCACGAACGACCACATGATCCTCACGAAGTCGAGGCAGTTGGAATACAGCGTGGAGCCGAAGGAAGTCTTCTTCCGCCCGAGCGTCGACGTATTCTTTTCGAGCGTCGCGGACCACTGGCCGAGGGCCGGCGCGGCGATCCTGCTGACGGGCATGGGTCGCGACGGTGCGGCAGGCCTCGCGAAGCTCCGGGCCCGTGGCTGGCATACGATCGCCCAGGACGAGAAGACGAGCGTGGTCTGGAGCATGCCCAAGGCCGCGATCGACGCCGGCGCCGCATGCGATGTGCTTCCGATCGACCAGATGCCTCGCGTGCTTCAGGCCAGACTGCCCGACTGACGACGACGGCCGTCAGGTGGAGAGGCATCCGTCCAGGTGCCGCATCACGGTGAGCAACGTCGCCTCGCGGCCGTCGACGGCGATCACCTGCACTCCGATCGGCAGTCCCTCGCTCCCCTCGTCCGTCCTCGCGGCCTCCCGCAGAACCGGGTCTCGGGAGTCGTCGCGGCCACGACACTCGTCGGCACGGACGAGGGTGACCGGCACGACTCCTGCCGGGAAGTCGAGCAGGCTCGCGAGGCAGCAGGGAACGCCCGCCAGCAGGAGCGAGGAGGCCGTCCCATGCCGCAGCGCCGGCAGGGCGAACACCGGGCAGACGATCGCGTCGGGGACCCGTCCGGCGGCATCCCGCCATTCGGCGGCCAATCGCCCGCGGATCTCCTCGCGACGCGCCATGAGAACCTCGAATCCCCGCCGCGCACGCGGCCCGGTCTCGAGCAGCGCCCTCGCCTCGAGCTGGCGGCCGGCGAGGTTTGCGAACGCCGCCAAGCCGGGCCGGAAGAGGCGGGGCAAACCCGCGATCGCGAGACTGCGGGCGATGCCCGGCATCGGTCGGTCGGCATCCAGCAGATCTCTGATGCTTCGCCCGCCGTCGCTCGAGAGGATGGCGAGATGCAGCCAGGCCGCCTCTTCGGCCAACGTCGGCGAAACCGCCGCAACCTCGAGCCCGGCCAGCGTCAACCTCGCGACCGCCTCGCGAACGCCTCGCCGCACGGCTGGGGACGGCGAAATCGGTCCCGTCTCGTCCCACCAGCCGACCCTCAACGGACGTGTCTCGACGTCCGGGCGTTGCCATCCGACCGGACGGTCGAGGATCGCATCGAGCACGACCGCCAGATCCTCGACGGTGCGGGCGAAGAAGCCGGCCCGCGGCCGCAGGCACGTCAGATGCGGCATCGTGTCGAACGCGCCGCACGGCCCGAGCGACGAGGAGCTTGGCACGATGCTCGTGACGCCGCAGGCATGGGCGGGCTGACGCATGCTGCCGGCCAGGTCGGTGCCGACGGCGAGCGGCACGACACGGGCGGCGACGAGCGCCGCGTCGCCGCCGCTCGATCCCCCCGGCCCACGGTCGGGACGGTCCGGATGGAGCGTCCGGCCCCAGACCGGGTTTTCGCAGTCGAACTGGAACATCGCCTGCGGCACGTTCGTCTTGCCCACCACGACCACCCCGGCCCGCGAGAGCCGGCGGACCATCTCGCCCGATCCGGCATCCCTGCAATCGATCCGGGAGGGTATGCCAAGCGTGGTCGCGAGCCCGTCGACCGCGAAACATTCCTTCACGCTCGCCATCACGCCGGCGAGCGGCCCGCCTCCTCCTGCGTCGAGCGCCGCCGCCTCCCCCATCGCAGCCTCGTGCCGCGGTTGCACGAGGGCATTGAGGCGACCGTCAGGGGGGGCGTGGGTCGCGCGAAACCGTTCGAGATGACGCTGCCAGAAGTCCACCACGGAAGCCCGGCCGGCACGAACGGCCGTCATGGCACCGACGACCGTCGATGGAAACTGCTCGTGACCCGCCGCTGCCTCTCGTTCCAAGATCACTCGAGCGGGAAAAGCTCCTCGGTGGCGGGGGCCGGGGACTTGGGCTCCTCGGGCGGGGCATTCTCGGCGGCGGTCACCGGCTCGAACCGGTCGCATACCGCCGCCCAGACGACGCCCGGCTCGAACACGAGGCCGAGGACGACGACCGCATCCCCTTCGGACGCTTCGGGCCGCGACCGGGAGAGCACTGCGACCTCGGGCACCGCCGGATCGTCGCTGACCCTCGCCCGTGAGACCCACCAGACGCCGACCTTCCTCGTACCGCCGAGAACGGCGGGAAGGACCACCCCGTCCGACGTTCGTCCGCGTGACTTCAGCCACATCCGCGAGAGCTTCGCAAACTGCTCGCTGGCCCGCTCATCGGCGAGGATCCGGCCGATCGTCCTTCTCAAGGCGGGCGAGACGGGGGCGAACTCGGCGCCCGAACCGGACGCCTCCTGTTCGATCGCCACGATCTCCGCGCCGACCCTGGAAACCGCCGTGTACCAATCCTTGAGGAGCCTCTTGTACTCCGGATCCTGCTCGGAGGCGTCGAGCAGCCGACTCGTCACCATGTCGGCGGAGGAGACGGCCGCATCGACCGCGGAGGTGTCGAGGGACGGCGGTCGCGGGGGTTCGGCGGGTTTCGGCGTCGACGCGACCACTTTGGACCCGACATCGATCGCAGCCGGTTGGTCCGTGGCACCCGCTTGCCGGGGTTCATCGCCCGGCTGGGATGCACCGGCGTGCTCGGACCCGCCGGCGTCCGCAACGAGGTCATCGAGCGATCTGGAAGCCTCGACCACTTCCGGACGCACGGCCACTTGCGACGAAGTCCGGCCGCCCTGCCCCGCCACCTGGAACTCCGGTGGCAGCAGGAACGCGAGCGATGCCGGCATCTTCGGCGCGATCTGGAAAGGGTCTTTCTTGAGGCCCCACAAGAGAATGCCGATGGCGATCGGGATCGCCAGCGCCCCCCCGAGAAGCACGCTCACCACCGCGGCAAGCCCGCCCCCCCCTGATCGCCTCCTGATCACCCGCCGAACCGTCGGGGCGGCGGCGGCGCCAGCGGCAGCCGCCAGACCACCAGCATCGCCGAAACCTCCGTCAACCTCCACCGCGTCGGTGGCAGTGTCGAAGGCAGGGCCACCGAACGGATCGTCGTCCTCCGACGGAATCGCCAAAGCATCGGTCGATGTCGCGTCCGCTGCGTCACCCCAATCCCCGAAGGAAAGGATTCCCGACCGGCCCGTTCCGATCTGGATGGTGGAGCCTCCTCCCTGCGGCTGCCCTACGAGCGACTCCCCTTCACCGGAACCCGCCTCTCCCACGACGAGCGATTCGCCCGGCTCGGCCGACTCCCAGGGCTCGGCCATCGACGACGGCGGATCCGAGTCGGGCTGGGCGAAGGCCACGATTCCGGAATCGACCTCCGGGTCGGCGGCATCCGCGAGATGGGCCACCGCATCCGCGTCCTCTCCCACACCGTGCCACTGCCCCCCCTCAGGGCCTTCATGGTCATCCTTGCGGGTTCCCTGATCCTCGGTCGAAAGCTTTGCCTCAGCTGGAAGCCCGGCGTCCGCGGGCGGGAACACCGCGAGTGGCGACTCCGCCGCATTCGAGGGATCGCTTGCGGCGGCCGCGAGCGGATCGCCGGCGTTCCAGGCGGATTCGTCGGTGAACACGCCATCCTCTGCGCCGAGCGACAACGCATCGAAAGCCGGCACGCCGGTCGCATCGGCTTCGGTCGGCGACTCCGCGGCCGTCGGCGCGACCTCCGGAGCGAACCCCTTGGCCCACTCATCCAAGACCGGCCCATCATCAGCCGTCTCGTCCAACACGGATTCGAACCCGGGGAACTCGAAGGAGTCGCCCCCGGTCATCGCCGCGTCGGAGTCAAGCCCCGCCCACGGATCGTCCGCGCCATCGCCTGCCCCGCCCGAACCGATGTTCTTGTCATCGCCTGCCATGATGTGCTCCCGGAACCGGAATTCTACCATCGGAAGGCCGCTGGGGTGCAAAGCCTGCCCGCTGCGGATTTCCGCCGCCCGAACGGCCCCTCGCCGCCGCCCGAACGGCCTCACGATGGCCGCGACGGAAGTCCGTGGGCCGGGCCGTACCGGTGCCAGAGGCTCTCGACGAGATGACGCTCCGAGGGAGGCTCTCCGGTCGCAGCTTCCATGACCGCGTCGGACTCGAGCAGCCTGCCCCGAAGGTGGACGTTGGTCCGCAACCAGTCGAGCACCGGCGAGAACTCCCCCCGCCGAACGAGCCCGTCGATGTCGCCGAGCCGTCGCCGGACCGCCGCCATCAGCTGTGCCGCGTGCATTGAGCCGAGCGTGTACGTCGGAAAATAGCCGACGAGTCCCGCGGGCCAGTGAACGTCCTGCACGACACCATCGACGTCCCGGTCGATCCTGAGGCCGAGGTCCGCCGCGAACCTCTCGTTCCACGCATCGCGAAGATCGGCGACCTGGAGTTCCCCGCGAATCATCGCCCGCTCGAGGTCGAATCTCAGCATGACGTGCAGGTTGTAGGTGACCTCGTCGGCCTCGACTCGAATGAACGATGGACGAACCACGAGCGTCGCCTCGTGCAGCTGCCGTGCCGTGACGTCCCCGAGCGATTCGGGAAACGCCTCCCTCGCGATCGGCAGGCACCACTCCCAAAATCCGGCCGAACGCCCCACCATGTTCTCCCAGAATCGAGACTGGGATTCGTGGACGGCGAGCGATGCCGCTTCGCCGGGCGGCAGGCCGAACCACTCCGGCCGCAAGCCCTGCTCGTACAGGCCGTGCCCGGCCTCGTGCAGGACGCCGTAGACCGCCGTAAAGAGGTCGTGCTCGTCCCAGCGCGTCGTGATCCGGCAGTCATGCGGCCCGATGGTGGAGCAGAAGGGATGTTCCGACGTGTCGAGCCGCCCCCTGCCAAAGTCGAACCCGATCCCGGAGGCGATCCGTCGCACGAATGCCTCCTGCGCGGGCCGGGGATAGTGGCGGTGCACGACGTCATCGAGCGGCCGCCGAGGAGCGTCTGCGATCGCCCGCACGAGTGGCACGATCTGCTCCCGCAGCCGCCCGAACCTCTCCGCGATCCGGGAGCCGCGAGCGGCCGGCTCGTAGTCGTCCATGAGCGCGTCGTAGGGATCGCGGTCTGGCAGCTGACACGTCCCCTGCTCCCGCTTGAGGGCCATGACCCGGCCGATCCACGGTTCGAGCAGCGACCAGTCGGAACGCTTCCTCGCCTCGACCCAGGCCGCCTGAGCTCGGACGCAGGTCCGCGCGATCTCCTCCACGAGCCTCGCGGGAAGCCGCGACTGCTTGCGGAAGTCGTCGTGGAGTCGCCGAATCGTCGCCGCGATTTCGGAATCACCGGTTCCCGCCGGCCCCTCGGCCAGACTGGCGAGCCGTTCGCCGTGGGCCCGATCGGTCCGGTGGGCATGGAGCAGGCCCGCGATCGCCGCCGCCTGATCAGCCCGGTGGTCGGAAGCCCGGGCGGGCATCATGGTCTGCTCGTCCCAGCCGAGGAGCGATTCGACCGATCCGATCGCGGCGGACCGCCTCGCATGGTCGCAGACATCTTCGAAGGCCTTCTGCCAGGCGGCCTCCGGCCCGTTCCGGGCCTCGGACTCGGTCATCGTTGCACCCTCATTTGACGCGGGGCGGCGGGAGGCGACACTCGTTGAACGCCGTCCGCCGCGGAATCTCCATTCCACGCATTGTGCGTTGCTTTGCCAAGAGCCAGAAAGCCGGCCCGACATGCTCGACTGCCTCGTGATCGCCCCGCATCCCGACGACGCGGAGCTCGGCATGGCCGGGACGATAGCCCTCATGATTTCCAGAGGGCTGTCCGTCGGGGTGCTCGACCTCACCGACGGCGAACCGACGCCGAACGGATCCCCGGAGATTCGGGCGAGGGAGACCGCCGAAGCCACCGCGGTTCTTCAACTGCCTTGGCGACAGAACCTCGGCCTGCCGAACCGTCGGCTGCGGGCCACGCTCGAGGCCCGAGGCCGGCTGGCCGAGGTGATTCGCACGACGCGTCCGAGATGGCTGTTCGCCCCCTACTGGGTCGATGCCCACCCGGACCACGTCGCCGCGACGAGACTCGTCGAAGCGGCCAGATTCTGGGCCAAGCTGACCAAGTGCGACCTGGCAGGAAGCCCGTTTCATCCCGAACGGATCTGGTACTACCCGTGCGTCCATCTGCGGCTCGTCCGGCAACCGGCGTTCATCATCGACACCTCGCCGTTCCACGAACTGAAATGTCGGGCGATAGCCTGCTACGCCAGCCAGTTCGCGGGGAACTCGGCAGGCCCGACCGTCCCGGAAAGGGTGGATGCCGCGGCAAGCTGGTGGGGCTCCCTCATCGGTGCTCGTCACGGAGAGCCCTTCTATTCCCGGGAACCGCTCGGCCTCCGGGGTTTGTCGGATCTCTGCTGACGGGTTTCGGGGGCCGGCACGTCCAAATGCCCCGATCACGGCGACCCGGAGGCCTGCCGTGTCCGTTGTGGGGTCCCGCTCGCATTCGTGCCGATACCCCTTTTGGTCGCGGCATGCCGATCGGCTGCCACCATGGGTCCGTGCATCGGCAGGCGAGTTCTCGAACGACCACGGGATTTCTCATGGCTTCACGCGACATCAACGTCATCGCCCTGGTGAAGGGTTCGGAACGATACGTGTTCCTGTTCGACGACGAGAGCCGCGACGAAACCCTGAAGGCCCTGGCCCGCCATGCGGCCAATCCGGATCTGAGCTTCAGCTGGTACGACGCGTCCGTGCTCAGCCAGAAGGTCCGGCAGGCCCGGCCACGCAATCGGAGCGTTGGGTTCGTGCCGCCGGCCGATCATGCCGCCTGACGTGCCCGCATCGGCCGACGCATCGCCCCGGTTGCAGGGGGCGACGGGCCGAGCCATCGAACGCTTCCTCGCCTTCATCGCCGCCGAGCGGGGCGGGTCACGGCTGACCCAGAAGAGCTACCGGGAGGATCTCGTGCAACTCCAGGAGTTTCTGGAGTCGGCCTCCTGCCGTTCGCCCGGCGAGGCGAGCACGGCGGTCCTGCGCCGATTCGCCGCCGGGCTCCACGCCGCCGGCTATGCGCCAGCCACGATCGCCCGGAAGCTCGCGAGCATGCGAAGCTTCTATCGTTTCGGACAGCGGGAGGGATGGTGTCCCACGAACCCCGCCAAGCCGCTGCGGAGCCCCCGTCAGAGCCGCAAGCTGCCACGGTTCCTCACGCGGGAGGAGATCGGCCGACTCCTCCGCGCACCCAAGCCGGGCTCGGCGGCGGGCCTGCGGGATCGGGCGATCCTCGAACTCATGTACTCGGCGGGGCTGCGGGTGCACGAACTGTCGGGCCTCGACGACGGCGATCTCGATCTCCGCTCCGGAACCGTTCGCATCCGAGGGAAGGGCCGCCGCGAGCGGCTCGGCGTCGTGGGCTCGCACGCCCGCGCGGCGATTGGCGAGTGGATCGCCGCAAGGGCAAAGCCGAGGGCGACGGCAGCCGGGCCTCGCCGCCCTCTCTTCACCAACAAGCTCGGCGGCAGGCTGGGCGTCCGCGGCGTGGCGAGGCTGCTGGAAAAGCACCTCCAGGCGGCGGGCCTCGCCGGCCGCGCGAGCCCCCACACCCTGCGTCACAGCTTCGCGACACACCTCCTCGACGCCGGCGCCGACATCCGCAGCGTCCAGGAACTCCTCGGCCACAAGAGCATCACGACGACGCAGATCTACACGCACGTCACGACGAGCCGCCTCCTCGACGCCTTCGACAAGGCGCATCCGCGGGCCAGGTAGATGGGCCGTTCGCCGCTGCCCGCGCACCGGAAGCCCGATGCGCGAGTCGAGTGGGGAGTTGATGTTGTCCCGGAAGTGGATTCCCGGTCCCGAATCCGCCTGCAGCAGACCGTATTGGTCCCGCTGGGAGGGAAACCGCTCCGGGGCAGTTGATGGAGGCCGCATTGCCGCCGGGGGAGCGGACGCATCGTCTCTTCGGTGAGGATACACCAGATGCTCCTCGACGTCCGCTCGCCCAGCGTTCAGCATCAGAGTGCCTGTGTGCCCCAATCAGTGCCACGTTTGACGATTCGGGGCTGCCCATGCCATGTCGCCGGGCTGTGGGAGCAAGCGAAGGCAGGATACCGCGAAGCCCGCCGGCAGAAATATCACGAAGCGGACATGCAGAGAGCCGAGGCCGGGAGGGCAATCCTGTTCGGCACGGGATTTGCGCACCCAGAAGCAGGCAAGCCAGGAGAACTGAGGCGAGTTGCGCGGTTGCC
>DHLZ01000133.1:0-153 GCA_002405515.1 Planctomycetaceae bacterium UBA4655 | reverse complement strand
GCGCGGTTGCCAGCATGGCGTTATCGTGCCCGTCATGGCCGAACGAACACGTCGCGAACTCCGGGCCGAGGAAGTCCAGGGAGTGAAGTACTACCCCGAGCACGATGTAGTGGACGGCGGTTGTTGGCTGACTGATCGCCACCACGGTTCCAC
>DHLZ01000276.1:873-6545 GCA_002405515.1 Planctomycetaceae bacterium UBA4655 | reverse complement strand
GCACACGGCCAGCCCCTCACGGTCCAACGGAATTCGACTCCACGGAAACGTCGCTGCACGGATGCACACGGAAGCCCGAGGCGCGAGCCGAGAGGGGGGAAGGCGTGCACTGACGGGCGGTGGTGTTTTCGACAAACCCGTGACGCGGGAGGCGATTTTCGAGGGATGTGACGTCGGCTCTTGTCCCGATCGTCAACCCTCCTCTCGGCTTGCGCCTCGGGCTTCCGTATTTTCTCCTCTTCGCCTATGGGGGGAACCTGCGGCTCTGGGCTTTCGCATGCGGCGATTGCGCAGTCTGCCCAGTCGGCCGGGATGCGTTTGTTCTGACATTGCCGCTTTCCGGAGAGGTCGGATACAACCCGGCCTCTTCGCACCCGGAGCCGCAAGGACGTGGCCCGGGCGGTCGAGTCAAGGAGGTCGATGATGAACCGCCGAGTGCTTGCGCGGCCCGATGTGCCCCGCCGCGACCGTGGTCGCGGCTGGACGGGCGGCGACGCCCCGCATGACCTGCTGCTTCTGCCGCAGGGCTACGAGTCGGGCTACCGGTATCCGCTCATCGTCTGGCTCGCCGATCCCCGGGCGAATGGGCGGCGGTTCGATCTCGGCCGCGTGATGACGCGGGTGAGCCTCCGCAATTACGTCGCGGTGCAGCCGCTCTCCGGGCAGGCCGCCGACGCCGAGCGGGGTGTTTGGCGGGCGATCGACCGGGCCGTTCGCGAGGTGAACGTCCATCCCGAGCGGATCTATCTCGTGGGTGAGCGGGCGGCGGGCACCGAGGCGTTTCGAATCGGGTGCCGCCAGCCGCGGGCCTTCGCCGGCGTCGTTTCGCTCGGCGGAGGCTTTCCCCTGGGCGAGGCCGCCTTCGCAGGGCTGGGCGACGTCCGCTCACTGCCGATGCTGCTCTGCTGCAGCCGCACGCCATCCCGCGGCAGCGGTCTCGACGACGCCTCGATCGACCGCACGCTGCGGCTCTTCCACGCCGCCGGCGCGTCGCTCGCCATGCGGATCTACGCCGGCAAACGGCCGCTCTCGCGGTCGATCCTCGGCGACGTGAATCGGTGGATCATGGACGACATCTGCGGAACCTCGACGCTCCCCATCCCCTCGATCAATCGGTGAACCGATGACTTCCCGCGACGACGGTCTCGATCCGCATCCGATCGACAGGGGGGCTGCCGTCCTGCCGCTGGTGGCCTCGACGAGCGTGCCGCGGGCCTCGCGTCGCCGCGATCGGGTCTCGGGCGACCGGATGACCGAGGTGGTCCGCACGGCCGTGGCACAGTTGCGGCGGCGGCTCGATCGCCTCGCTGAGGGGCTTCGCGACACCGACCCGGGCAGGATCGTGGCGCTTCTCGACGGCGAGCGGCTGCGGCACATCGCGGCCGAGGTCGATGCGATCTCCCAGACGCTCGTCCAGCTTGGAGACCTTGTCTCTCCCGACGTTCCAGCCGCCCGCTGGGTTTCCCCTCGCGGCGTGCTCGAGGCGGTGCTCGTGAAGCTCCAGCACGCCTCGTCGGCCGTCCCGCTGGTCACGCTCGACGTGCCGGAGGGGCACGCGGTCCACGCCGATCCGGTGCTCGTCCGCCGCGTGCTCGAGACGCTCCTGGTCAACGCGATCGAAGCGGCCGGCGTCGGCGGCGAGGTCGTCGTGACGAGCGTCGAGTACGCCGACGCCATCGAGATCGAGGTGGCCGACTCGGGGCCGGGCCTCACGACGCACACGAGGGCCTGGCTCTTCGAGCCGGGCTTCACCACGAAGGCCGAGGGTTCGGGCGTCTCGCTCGCCGCGGCGTCTTCTCTCGTCGATCAGCTCGGCGGCACGATCGACGCGACCGACTGTCCTGACGGCGGGTCGGCTTTCACGATCCGTCTCCCCCACGGCCGTCGCAGGCTCGCCGCCTAGGACCCCAGCATGGACGAGCAGCATCCCCACATCCCCGTTCAACGAAGTCTTCTCACGCCGTCGCGGCTGCTGGCCGTGGCCTTCATCGCGGTCTCGGCGGTCTCCGCGGCCTGGATCGTGAGGGAGGAGCCGGCCCTCGGCCGGGCGGCGCTGCTGTCGGGCACGCCGCTGCCGGCGTCGGAGCTGGCCCTGATGGAGGCGGCGTTCGACCGCGCGAACCTCACCGACTACTCGATCGAGGGCGGCCGGATCCTCGTGCCGAAGCACCGGCAGAGCGGCTACATGCGGGCTCTCGTCGATGCGGGGGCCCTGCCGAAGGAGTTCGGCGGCAGCCTGCGTCGGGCGCTCGAGAGCAACAGCCCGTGGCAGAGCAAATCGCTTCAGCAGGAGCTGCTCCGCGTCGCCACCCAGGAGGAGCTCTCGCTCGTGATCTGCTCGATGCCGGGCATCCGTCGGGCGAGCGTGCTCTACGACTCCGAGGAGCGGCCTGGCGTCGTCGGCGGCCGCGAGAAGACGGCGAGCGTCAACATCGAGACCGAGGGCGAGGCGTCGATGTCGCCCGAGCGGATTCGGGCCATCCGCGTGCTCGTCGCCCGGGCGATTGCGGGGCTCGCCGCCGACCGGGTCGCCGTGACCGACCTCCGGAGCGGCCGCGTCTTCGCGGGGCCGCTCGACGACGAGTCGCCGCTCGCGGCCGTCGATCCGGCAGTCCGGGCGCAGGCCTCCTTCGAGGAGCATCTCGCCGCCAAGGTTCGGCAGGCGATCGGATTCGTGAAGGGGGCGATCGTGGACGTTTCGGTGACGTTCGCGGAGGCGGCACCTCCCCGCCAGATGCGCGGCGCCGTCGAGCCGCCCGCAGTTGACGCCCGCGCGAACGCGCCGGCAGAGGTCGCGCCACCGCCGCGGCCGATCGACGTGCCGGCCGCTGCGGGGCCGCCGGGCAAGCGGGTGCTCGACACCGTGCGGGTCTCGGTGGCCGTGCCGGATACCTATTTCCGATCGCTCCTCGAGCGGATGTCGTCGCCGCTCGACCCGCGGGCGCAGGTCGAACTCGAGGACCGCGAGATCGAGCGGATCCGCGACCATGTCTCCAGCGTCCTGCCGCCCGTGGCCGGGGCCAAGGACGGCATGGTGGCCGTGACGAAGTTTCCGGTGGTCGCGTCGGCGACGTTTCGTCAGGATGGCCCGTCGGCCGCGGAGGGCGGGGCGAGGCTTCGCGACGAGGCCGATGCCGGCCGGGCTGCTCGGTCGCTCTCCGAGGACGAGGAGGTGGTCTCCGTCCGTCTGCCGGCCTCCATCGCGAGGCTCGTCAGCCGCAAGGATGGCGGCCCGCTGTCGCTCACCCGCGAATCGCTGCTCGGCGGCACGAGCCTGCTCTTCGCCGTGCTCGCCTGCATGTTCTGGATCTTCGGCAGGCCCTCGTCCCGGGCCACGCTCCTGCTCCTCGTCGCGGCGATCGCCGTCGGGCCGTCGGCGATCGCCGCGGATGACGTCGCTGCGGCGACGCAGGCGGCGAATGCGGCTGCGTCGGTCGATCCGCCGTCCGCCCCCCGATCGTCCGAGGCGGGGGCGGTCGCCGGCTTGCTCGAGCAGTTCTTCGCCGGCCGTTCGCTCGGCGTCTCGCTCTCGGCGGCGGCGGTCTTCGGTGTCGTGAGCCTGGCGCCGGCGGTGCTCCTCATGACGACGGCGTTCGTGAGGCTGAGCGTCGTGCTCGCGTTGGTCCGCCAGGGCATCGGCACGCCGCAGCTGCCCTCGAACCAGGTCGTCACTTCACTGGCGATTTTTCTCACGGCCCTGGTCATGTGGCCGGTGTGGACCGCCGTCTGGCGGGATGGCGTGGAGCCGTTCACGGAGGGACGGGTCGGTCTGGCGGAGGCGTTCGACAGCGGTTCGCGGCCGCTCAAGCGGTGGATGACCGGGCAGATCGAGGCCGCCGGCAACGCCGACACGCTCGGGTTCTTCGTGGCTCGCACCGCCGCCGCGGGCGGCAGGGAGACGGCGACCGCGGGTCCGCAGGCGTCCGTGGCCTCGGCCGCGTCGGCGCCGATTCAAGCGGTCCTGCCGGCGTTTCTCGTGAGCGAGCTGGAGGTCGCGTTCGCGATCGGCCTGAGACTGCTCGTGCCGTTTCTCGTGCTCGACGTCGTCGTCGGATCGATCGTCACCGCGATGGGGCTCGTCACGCTCTCGCCGGCGACGGTCTCGCTGCCGCTGAAGCTGCTCGTGTTCGTGCTCGCCGACGGCTGGACGCTCATCGTGAAGTCGCTGCTCGACGGCTTCGTGGCCGTCGTGTGACCCTCGCAATCTCGGCGAAAGGAGATGGCCGGCGATGCAGACCGAACTGGTGGAAGTCGTCCGCGATGCGATTCTTTCGGCGGGACTCGTGACGCTCCCGGTGCTCGTGGTCGCCTTCCTCGTCGGCGGGCTCGTCGGCCTCGTCCAGTCGGCGACGGCGGTCCACGAGCCCGTCGTCGCGTTCGTGCCGAGGCTCGTGGCGACCGCGGCGATGCTCTTTCTGGCCGCCCCGTGGATGGTCGAGCGGCTCGTCGAGTTCTTCAAGACGGCCGCGGGGCCTTGAGCGAGCGATGAACCACGAACTCGCCGCCGCCGTGGCCGTCTGCATGGCCGTCGTGGCGAGGTGCGGCGGTTTCGTCGCGGCCTCGACCCTTCCCGTCTACCCGGGCGTCGATGCTCGGGTGCGGCTCGCGATGGCGATCGCCGTGTCGGGGGTGGCGATGCCGGGCGTTCTCGCCCCCGGCGTCTCCTTCGGGGCGATCACGCCCATGGCCGTCGTCGCCGAGGCGGTCCTCGGCCTCGCCATGGGCACGGCCGTGGCCTGCGTTTCGGCGTCGGCAGCATGGGCGTTCGGCATGGCGGCGACGGCGTGCGGGCTGTCGGGAGGGGATGACGCCGATCCGCTGTCGGTGGAGGGGGCGGGCATCGCCAGGCTCGCCTGGTGGATCTCCGCAGGCGGTTTCGTCGCTTCGGGCGGCGTGCGGGGCGTGCTCGGGGGGCTCCTCGACAGTTTCGTCACCATGCCGATCGGCGGCCGTGGCGATGGGATCGCGGCGCAATTCCTCGCGGTGGCGACCTCGTTGCCGGCGGCCGCCTTCACGATCGCGGTCTCGCTCGCGCTCCCGGTCCTCGCGACGATCATCGCCTACCATGCGGTCGTGGCGATGGCGACGCGGGCGGCCGGCTTCGAGCCGGGCCTCGGGCTCGTCCAGGCATCCGCGTCGATCCTGCTGCTCGTGATCCTCTTCCTCACGGCCGAAGTCTGGATCGTCGGCTTTCCGCTCCGGGTCGAAGACGCCATCGCCGGCTCGTTCACGGCGAAGGAGGCCCGCTAGTGTCCGACGCGTCCGACCGCACCATTCCGGCGACGCCTCGCCGCCGCCACGCCGCGGAGGAGCAGGGGCTCGTCCCGACCGCGGGGCTCGTCGCCTGGGCCGTCTCGCTCCTCGTCGGCTTCGCGGTCCTGCCATCCTGGCTGCGGGCCGCGGGCGGCACCGCCGTGGAATGGTTTCGCGAGCTGTTGCCGTCGGCCTGTCTTCCCGCAGGCGATCAGATCGTTCCCCCCAACGGGCTCGTCGTTCTCGCGGGCGGCCTCGTCCTCGCCGTGCTCGCATCGACGCTCGCGGTGCGGGCCGTGTGCGACCGCGTCCGACTCCATCCGGCGCGATGCCTGCCCGACGTTCGGCGGATCGGGCTGCTCCGCGGCACGGCCAGGATCTTCTCGCTGCGATCCGCCGGACGGGCCCTCGAGGCCGCG
>DHLZ01000276.1:0-605 GCA_002405515.1 Planctomycetaceae bacterium UBA4655 | reverse complement strand
GCGACGGCCCTCGTGCGGTGGGGGATCGCCCGCGCGAGCTTCGAGCGACGCATCAAGATGACGCCGCAGGAATACCGCGAGGAGCTGCGGAGCCTCGAGGCCGATCCGAAGGTGAAGCTCCAGCGTCACACGCCCCGGCGTGCTGCGCCTGCGTGAGCCGCTTGCGGGTCAAGCGTGCTGGGTTCGGGGCTGCCCGTGCCCCTGGCCGGACGTTCGCTTCGGTCCTCCGGACCTCCGCGCACTGCATGTCCGCGGCGTGATATTTCTGCCGGCGGGCTTCGCGGCATCCTGCCTGCGCTTGCTGGAAATGCCCGGAAGCCCGAGGCGCAAGTTTCCCTGCAGGCGTTTGCTGGAAATTCCCGGAAGCCCGAGGCGCAAGCCGAGAGGGGCGTTGACGAGGCCCCGCGAGTGGATGCCCGGTCACGAGCCCGCCTGCACGACACCGCATTGCCGCCCGGGGGGCAGACGCATCGTCGCTACGGCGAGGATACGCCTGATGCTCCTCAACGTTCCCTACCCCCCCGACCGCGCCCCCCCGGGGCGTTCAGCATCCATGTGCTGGTGCGCCCGCGCTGCACAACCCCGCCGTCACGGGAGCCCGAGGC
>DHLZ01000221.1 GCA_002405515.1 Planctomycetaceae bacterium UBA4655 | reverse complement strand
CGCCAGCAGGGAAACTTGCGGCTGGGGCTTGCGTGTTGGAGAGGCTCAGGCATCCTCGCCGGGCAACTCGGCGAGAACGACCTCGTCCATTTCCGTCCCGTCCACGTCGCGTCGCAGGAGCAGGTAGGTGGCCGTGATCACCGACCAGAAATAGCCCCAGCCGAAACCGCCCAGCAGCGACGTAAGACAGCGGTGCCAGAAGTCGAGTCCCCGCAGTCCCCACGAGGCGTTCGCGGTCGCCGCGTCGGCGGCGGGCAGGGCGGCCAGGGTCTCGAGACCACCGAGCAGTTCGGCCGTCCTCGCGTGTCCCATGCCCCAGCTTGCCGCCCAGAACGCGATCGCGGCCGTGGCGTCGGAGAACAGCCCGGCGACAAAGAGCGAGGGAACAAGCACGATTCCCGCGACCACGAGGTAGAAGGCGTAGTGAAGCGGCCGCTGGAAAACATACGAAAAGGCCGTGGAGATCGCCTGGAAGGCGTCGCCCCGCTCCACACCGACGTTGGCAGCCATGAGCGGCCAGCCGGCCACCAGGCCGATGGCCATGATCGCGAGCACGACGGCACCGGCGAGCACGACCGGCCAGATCAGGGCGACCCCGGCAAGACCCCATTCGGTCCGCATCGCCAGGCCGAGCGCCGCGGCGGGAAGCGAGAGCACGGCGACGCCGAGCAGGACGAAGACCGCCGCATTGAACGCCGCCGGCCATTTCTTCACGCCATAATCCAGCCCGCGAAAGAGCCCGAGCGACTCCTCGCCGACGAGCTTGAGCGCCACGTGCCGCGTGATGGCCGTCGCAAAGATCGACCAGACGATGACGAACCATCCGAGCCGCGCCAGAGCGCCGGCGAGATCCGACATCGAGGCCGACGGCGAGAAGGGAGTCGCGGCGAGCCGCATCGCCTGCCGAAGGGGTTCAGGGAGCCAGCCGAGCATACCGCGGGCCTGCGGCATTGCGGCTGCTGATGGCGCCGGAAGCGAGGGCGACGCGGGAAGCGGCATCGCCAGCCCGTCGCCGAGCGCAGCAGGATCGATCTGCGCGGCGAGGCCGGTGGCCCCCGCGAGGTTCAGCCGGTCCGCGAGCGACCAGCCGGCCCACGTCGCCAAGAGCCCGGCGGTGGCGAGCAGGACGACCGTCGGAGTGAAGGCCCAGGCGGCCGCCCGGAAGAGAATCCACCACGGAAGCGCATCGCTCCAGTAGACCTCGTGCACGGCCGTGCCAATCGGATTGGCGGAATGTGAACTGCCCGATACGTCGCCCATGGATTCGCACCGTGGTTGTGGAGGCTTGGCCTGGAACGTCCCGTCGGACGATCGAACGGGATTATACGTCGGAAAGAGCGGCGGCGACGGCTTGCGAAGCAAGCGGTCGCCGCCGGTCAGTCGTCGCAGACTTCATCGGGCGCGATTCCTGCCGCCTCGTCGTCCCCGTCGAAATCCTCTCCGTCGAGCGGACCGGCGGAGCCTTTTTTCCGAACGGGAATGGCCTGCGACTCGTCGAGCCAGCGGCCGAGGTCCACGAGCCGGCAGCGGTCGCTGCAGAATGGAGCCGTCGGCGACGTTTCGAGGACGACCGGTTTGTCGCAAGCCGGGCAGCGGGGCATGGATGGCCTCAGGTGGATCCGGATTCGCCGCCGGATTTTTTCTTGCCGGAGCCGGCGTCGCCACCGGAGGAGCCCTTCCCGGAGGAGGAGTCCGCGGCGGCGCTCTTCTTGTAGGAATCGCTGCGGTAGTCGGTCTTGTAGAAGCCGGATCCCTTGAACATGATCGCGCCGCCGGCGCCGATGAGACGCCGCAACTTCTTCTTTCCGCACTTCGGACAGGTCTTCTTCGTCGATTCGGTCATCGACTGGAAGAGTTCAAACGCGTGTCCACAGCCGTCACAGACGTAGTCGTAGGTGGGCATCCGGGTCCTCCTTCGGCCTCGATGTCTTTGGCCTTGAACTCAATCACTCCGGCTTTCTCGCCACGATCACCTGGGCGGGCCGGACCACCCGGTCGTGGAGCCGGTAGCCCCGGCTCACGGCCCCGACGACCTGCCCGTCGGGAACACCCTCCACCGGTTGATGGAGGATCGCCTCGTGCACCTCCGGGTCGAACGGCTGCCCGTCGGTCTCGATCGGCCTGCAGCCATGATCCCCGAGCAGTTTTTCGATCTGCTGCGCGGTCATGCGAAACCCGGCGAGCAGGCTGCCGGCCTCGGGCGTCTTCGCGGCGGCGTCGATCGCCCGCAGGATGTTGTCGAGCACCGGCAGCAGGTCTCGCAGCAGGCCGAACTCTCGATACCGCTCCGCCTCGTCCGCCTCGCGACGGGAACGCTTGCGGAAATTCTCGAGCTCCGCCTGCGAGCGTAAGAGCTTCTCTCTCGTCTCCGACAGCTCGGCCATGACCGCGTCGGCGTCCGCCATCGGTTCGCTCGGCACGGAATCGCTCTGTGCAACCTCGGCGGCCTCGGGCCGTTCGAAGTCGGATTCCTGTTGGTTCATCTTCGTTTCTCCGTGTTGTTCGTGTCCGATGGGGAGGCCGACTCACCGGCAGCCGGCTGAAAGTATTCCGCAAGCCGCTCGAAAAAACTCGTCCGCTTGGGGCTGACGCTCGAGTGTTCCTCCGCGGCCAGGTCCCGGAGCAGCTTCTCGGCCTTCGGGGAGAGCGACTTCGGAACCTCGATGTGGACCGTGATGAGCAGGTCGCCGGTGCCACGGCCGCGAACGTCGGGCATGCCGAGCCCGCGAACCTTGAGGGTGTCTCCCGACTGCGTTCCCCGCGGGATATCGATCGGTCGCGGGCCCTCGAGCGACGGCACTTCAACCGTGGCGCCGAGCGCCGCCTGCGTGAAGCTGATCGGCACTTCGCAATGGAGGTCCCGTCCTTGACGGGAGAGGAACGGGTGCTGCTCGATCTCGATCACGCAGTAGCAGTCGCCAGGCGGCGCCCCGCCGGTGCCCGGCTCCCCCTCGCCGGCGAGCCGCACGCGCACGTCGCTGTCGACGCCCGCCGGAATCGTCACCCGCCTCTCGACCCGCTCCTGGGTGACGCCCTCTCCCCGGCAGGCCGTGCACTTCTCGCGGATGACGCGGCCCGTTCCGCGGCAGGCAGGGCAGGTCGCCTGGAGGCGGAACACGCCGGCCGACTGCACCACCTGTCCCTGGCCGCCGCAGTAGTCGCAGGTGTGCGGAGACGTGCCCTTTTTCGCTCCGGAACCGTCGCACTCGCCGCATGGCTCGTGCCGCACGAACTCGACCGTCTTCGTCGTGCCTCGCGACGCCTCGAGCAGCGACAGGCGGACCTGGCAGAAGACGTCGCCTCCCTTGCGGCCGCGGGTGCCGCCTCCACGGCGGCGGCCTCCGCCGAACGCGTCTCCGAAGATGCCGCCGCCGAAGAAGTCGCCGAAGGCTTCGAAGATATCCGAGATCTCGTTGAAGTCGTGGGTGCCGCCCGAGAGCCCTGCGTGCCCATAGCGGTCATATCGGCCGCGGAGCCCCTCGTCGGAAAGCACCTCGAACGCCCGGGCGGCCTCCTTGAACCGCGACGCAGCCTCCTCGTTGCCCGGATTGCGGTCCGGGTGGAACTTCAACGCGAGCTTGCGGTACGCGTCGGCGATCTGCGTCGAGCTGGCACGCCGCTCGACGCCGAGAACCTCGTAGTAATCCCGTTCCTGCGGCATCGGTCAGCGACTCCCCACGTTCACGCTGCCGCGGACGGATCCGGGGCGCCCTACCGAACACTCCCCTCGGGCCGATGCTTCTTCGCATCCTCCTTCTCGAGGTTCGTGACGAGGGCTTCCGTGGTGAGCAGCAGGCCGGAGATGCTCGCCGCGTTGGTGAGCGCCACGCGGACCACCTTCACCGGGTCGATGATGCCCGACTTCAGCATGTCGACGTACTCGCACTTGTTGGCGTCGTAGCCGATGTTGACGTCGCGGCGGGACACCTCGTCCGCCACCACGGACCCGTCGATGCCGCCGTTGGCGGCGATCTGTCGGATGGGGGCCTCGAGGGCGTGAAGGATGATGTCGATGCCGATCCGCTCGTCCCCCTTCGCCTGCGAGCGTGCCTTCTCGACAGCCTCGCGGCAGCGGAGCAGGGCCACGCCGCCGCCCGGCACGATGCCCTCCTCGACGGCGGCCCGTGTCGCGTGAAGGGCGTCCTCCACCCTCGCCTTCTTCTGTTTCATCTCGGTTTCGGTACCGGCACCGACGGAGACGATCGCCACGCCGCCGGTGAGCTTCGCGAGCCGCTCCTGGAGCTTCTCACGGTCGTACTCGCTGTCGGTGTTCTCGATCTGCGTGCGAATCTGCTGGACACGTGCCTGCACGTCGGACTGCTTGCCCGCACCCTGCACGATCGTCGTGTCGTTCTTGTCGACCGTGACGTTCTTGGCGCGGCCGAGGTGCGACAGATCGAGATTCTCGAGCTTGAGTCCGAGGTCCTCGCTGATGAGCGTGCCGCCCGTGAGCGTGGCGATGTCGCCGAGCATCGCCTTGCGGCGGTCGCCGAAGCCGGGGGCCTTCGACGCGCAGACGTTGAGCACGCCCCGGAGCTTGTTGACCACCAGGGCCGTCAGCGCGTCGCCGTCGACGTCCTCGGCAATGATGAGGAGCGGCTTGCCGGACTGCGCGACCTTTTCGAGCAGCGGCAGGAGATCCCGGAGGTTCGAGATCTTCTTCTCGTGGATCAGGATCAAGGCGTCGTCGAGTTGGCACTCCATTTCCGCCGGCTTGTTGACGAAGTAGGGCGAGACGAACCCCTTGTCGAACTGCATGCCGTCCACGAATCGGACGGTCGTCTCGGTGGTCTTGCCCTCCTCGACGGTGATGACGCCATCCTTCCCGACCTTCTGGAGGGCTTCGGCGAGCAGGTCGCCGATCTCGCGGTCGTTGTTGGCGCTGATGGCGCCGACCTGGGCGATCTCCTCGGGCCGGTCGACCTTCTTCGAGATCTCGTGGAGCCGGCCGACGGCCGCGGCCACGGCCTTCTCGATGCCCCGCCTCACCGCCGTCGGGTTGCTGCCGGCGGCGACGTTGCGGATGCCCTCACGGAAGATCTCTCGGGCCAGAACGGTCGCCGTGGTCGTTCCGTCACCGGCAAGGTCCGACGTCTTCGACGCGACCTCGTTGACGAGCTTGGCGCCCATGTTCTCGAACCGGTCCTCGAGGTCCACCTCCTTCGACACCGTCACGCCGTCCTTCGTCACGGTCGGCCCGCCGAACGACTTGTCGATGATGACGTTGCGGCCCGTCGGGCCCATCGTCACAGCGACGGCTCCGGCAAGCTTTTCGACACCCTTGAGCAGTTTCGCCCGGGCCGAATCGTCGAACATCAGTTGCTTGGGCACGTGAAATCTCCTTGGAAAGGCTTGGTTTCGAAAGCCGCTTGTATGAAAAAATGCTCGTGTAGGTCAGACCGCGAAATTCAGGCCATGACCTTCGCGAGAATGTCGGTCTCGCGGAGGATCTTCAGCTCGTGGCCGTCGATCTCGATGTCGCTTCCGGAGTATTTGCCATAGATGACTTCGTCGCCGATGGCGAGAGTCATCGCGGCCCGCTGGCCGTTCTCGAGCAATTTTCCGGGGCCGAGGGCCTTCACATGGCCGCGCTGAGGCTTCTCCTTCGCGGTGTCGGGCAGGACGATGCCGCCGGCGGTCCGCTCCTCAGCCTCGACGGGTTCCACGACGACACGGTCATCGAGGGGACGAATCTTGGGGTTCTTCATGATTGGTTCTCCTTTGAAATGGTGCTGGTAGTGCTGATTTGAGAATGAATTACATCATGCCGGGCATGCCGCCCATGCCGCCCATGCCGCCGCCCATCCCACCACCCATGCCGTGATGGTCGTGGCCGCCGCCGGCCTCTTCCGTCTCTTCCTTCGGAATCTCGGTCACGAGCGACTCGGTGGTCAGGAGCAGCGCGGCCACGCTCGCGGCATTTTCGAGCGCCGTCCGGACCACCTTCGCCGGATCGATGACACCCGCCGAGACGAGGTCGCAGTAGGAATCCTTGTCGGCGTCGTAGCCCTCGTTCTTCCCCTTCATCTGGCGGACGCGATTGACGACGACGGGGCCGTCCACGCCGGCGTTGGCCGCGATCGCTTCCATCGGGTATCGCAACGCGTTCTTCACGATCGACGCGCCGAGCTTCTCGTCGCCGTCGAGGTCGAGCTTCTCGACCGCCTTCTCGCTGCGGAGCAGGGCGACGCCGCCACCCGGAACGATCCCCTCGGCGAGGGCCGCCTGGGTCGCGCTCTTGGCGTCGTCGATGAGGGCCTTTCGCTCCTTCATTTCAGTCTCCGTCGCGGCGCCGACGTTGATCTGGGCCACACCGCCGGCCAGCTTCGCGAGTCTCTCCTGGAGCTTTTCGCGGTCGTAGTCGCTCGTGGTCTTCTCGATCTCGTCGCGGATCTGCTGGACACGGCCGTCGATCGCCACCTTCGTGCCGGCACCGCTGACGATCGTCGTGTTCTCGGACTCGATGATCACCTTCTTCGCCCGACCGAGGTCCGTGAGCTTAACGGAGTCGAGAGAAATGCCGAGATCCTTGAAGATCGCCTGCCCGCCCGTGAGCACCGCCAGGTCGCCGAGCATGGCCTTTCGGCGGTCGCCGTAGCCGGGAGCCTTCACAGCCACGCTCTGGACGATCCCGCGGAGCTTGTTGACCACGAGCGTCGCCAGAGCTTCCCCCTCGACGTCCTCGGCGATCACGACGAGCGGCTTGTTGGCCTTGCTGACCGCCTCGAGCAGGGGGACGAGATTCTTCGCGATCGAGATCTTCTCCTCGAAGATGAGAATGTAGGGATTCTCCATCTCGCAGACCTGAGCGTCGGTGTCGGTCACGAAGTGGGGCGAGAGGAAGCCGCGGTCGAACTGCATGCCTTCGACCACCTCGACCGAGGTCTCCGCCTGCTTCCCCTCCTCGACGGTGATCACGCCGTCCTTGCCGACCTTGAGGAAGGCCTCGGAGAGCACGTTGCCGATCGTCGGGTCGTTGTTGCCGGCGATCGTCGCAACCTGCATGATCTCCCGCTTGTTCTTCTCGTTGATCGGCGTGGCCATGTCGCCGATCGCCTTCGCGACGGCCGCCACGGCCTTGTGGATGCCACGGGAAAGGGCCATCGGATCGGCCCCGGCGGCGATCATCTTGAGACCCTCGCGGAAGATCGCCTCGGCGAGCACGGTGGCCGTCGTCGTGCCGTCGCCGGCGACGTCGTTGGTCTTGCTGGCGGCTTCCTTCACCAATTGAGCGCCCAGATTCTCGTACGGATCCTCGAGGTCGATGTCTTCCGCGACGGTCACGCCGTCTTTCGTGACCTTGGGGGAGCCCCAGCCCTTGTCGAGAACAGCGTTGCGGCCCCGCGGGCCGAGCGTGCTTTTCACCGCGCGGGCGAGCTTGGAAACGCCGGCGAGCAGCGGCTGGCGGGCTTCATCGTCGAACACCATTTGCTTGGCCACGGGCAACTCCTCGAATGTTGTTGTTTGGCAGATACGACTGCTTGGCCGGGGAAGGATGCAACCGGCGTGCCGAGACGCCGACTGAGCGTTGAAAACGTTTTTTCCTCGGGAAAACGACTGTGGGCCGCCTCTGGCTTTCGGACCACGTCGGGCCAGGTGCCGATTTGGCAGGGGCTCGCTCACCTTCACGGCGCCCAGCGGACGGTCTCGTCGATCCCCCTGGCGAAGGCCGCCAGGAGGTCGGCGGCGCGATCGACGTCCTCCAGCGAAACGGTTTCCACGGCTGAATGCATGTAGCGGTTGGGGATGCTGACGAGCCCCGTGGCCACGCCGGCCCGCGTCGTCTGGAGGACATTGGCGTCGGTCGGAGTGGCACGGCCGCTCGCGGCGAGCTGCACGGGGATTGCCCCGGTGCGGCCCGCCTCCAGCAGGCGATCGACCACGTGCGGATTCATGTTCGGGCCGCGATAGACGACCGGGCCTTTGCCGAGGGCGATGTCCCCGTCGGTCTTCTTCTCGATCGTCGGGCAGTCGGTGGCGTGCGTCACGTCGACCGCGATGGCGACGTGGGGATCGACCCCGAAGGCGCTCGTCGTCGCACCCCGAAGGCCGATCTCCTCCTGCACGGTCGAGGCGACGAACAGGCCGCACCGCAGCGTCCCGGCCGAAGCCCGGCGAAACGCCTCGAGCACCACCCAGAGGCCGACCTTGTCGTCCATCGCGGGCGAGCAGGCGAGATCGTGCCGCAGCGGCTGGAACTTCAGCTCGAAAGTGACGCAGTCGCCGACTCGCACGACCGATTCGGCGTCGGCCTTGTCGGTCGCGCCGATGTCGATCCAGAGGTCCTTCATCTTCGGGACCACCTTCCGCTCCTCGTCGGTGAGCAGGTGGATCGGCTTGCGGCTCATGACCCCGGGCACGGGCCCGGAGGCCGTCCAGACGACGACCCGCGAGCCGACGAGCTGCATCGGGTCCCAGCCGCCGATCGGCTGCACGGAGATGTAGCCGTCGGCGTCGATGTACTGCACGATCAGGCCGATCTGGTCGCAATGGCCGGCGAAGAGCAGCCGGGCCGGTGCGGCGGTGTTCTTGCCGCCGATGACGTTGCCGTGCGAATCGGTCGTGATGCTGTCGGCGACGGGGCCGAGATAGTCCCGCACGAGATCCTGGATGGGCCGCTCGTAGCCGGAAGGGCTGGGGGTTTCGAGAAGGCGGATCAGGAAGTCGCGTGCCTTGGGTTCCACGGCGAATCTCCGGCGGAAGGGATGGATGAATCGAAGGGGGCAGCATAGCCGATATACTCCTGCTTCGTTCAATCGTCCCGGAGCCTCGAGAGCATGTCCCCTGTCGTTCGGATCGGAGTCGTCGGACTCGGCACCGTCGGCTCCGGCGTCGTGCGGCTGCTCGCGCAGTCGGCCGACCACATCGAGCGGCATGCGGGCCGGCCGATCGTGGTCGAGCGGGCGGTCGTCCGCGATCCCGCCAAGGACCGGGGCCTGCCGCTCGCGGCGGACCGGATTTCATCCGACATCCGCGACATTTCGCGGAACCCCGACATATCGATCGGCGTTTTGCTCGTCGGGGGCCTGGAGCCCGCGCGGTCGATGATGATCGACCTGCTCGAGCACGGGAAGGACGTCGTCACGGCCAACAAGGCGCTCCTGGCCGAGCATGGGCCGGAGCTCTTCGAGCTCGCCCGCCGCAAGGGGCGGTCGATCGCGTTCGAGGCGGCCGTCGCCGGCGGCATCCCGATCGTCGCGGCGATCAGCGAGTGCCTCGCCGCCAACCGCATCGAGAGCATCCGCGGAATCCTCAACGGAACGAGCAACTTCATCCTCACGCGGATGGAAGAGGACGGCGCCGACTACGCCGACGTGCTGCGGCTCGCGCAGAGCGAGGGCTACGCCGAGGCCGATCCCTCGATGGACGTCGATGGCACCGACGCGACGCAGAAGCTCGCCATCCTCGCCCACCTCGCCTTCGGCACGTGGGTTCCCTGGGACGAGATCCCGCGGACCGGCATCGACGGCCTCGATCTCGACCTTTTGAACTACGCGGGCGAGCTCGGCTACCGGATCCGGCTCGTGGCCGTGGCGAGACGGGGCGACGGGCGGCTGGCGCTCCGCGTCTCTCCCGCGCTCGTGAGGAAGGGCACGCCGCTGGCCGAGACCCGCGGCGCCTACAACGCCGTGAGCATCGTCGGCGACGCCGTGGGGCGGATGTTCTTCCACGGCCTGGGGGCGGGCGAGATGCCGACCGCCTCGGCCGTCGTCGCCGACATCATCGACATGGTGGTCGGCCGTTCGGCGATCACCTTCCGCACGACCGGCATGCTCGACGTCTCGACGGGGGCCGCCGGCGCCGCGTCCGCCGCGATGCAGCTCGGCGGCGTCGAGTCCCACGAGCGGCACTTCCTGCGGATTCACGCCGCCGACCGTCCCGGCGTGCTCGCAAGGATCACCGGCATTCTCGGGGAGCACGGCATCTCGATCGCGTCCGTGATCCAGCACGCGGGCGGTGAAGCGACGGGCGATGCCGATGCCGTCGGAGCCGCGGCCGGGACCGTCCCGCTCGTGATCATGACGCACGCCTGCAGCCCGGCGGCGATCGTGCGGGCGACGACGGCGATCGACGCCAGCGACGTCGTCGCGGGCCGCAGCATCTGCCTGCCCGTGCTCGAGGAGTAATCGGCGATGAAGTTCGTCGTGATCATTCCCGATGGAGCCGCCGACATGCCGCAGGCATCGCTCGGAGGACGCACGCCGTTCCAGGCGGCGCGGACGCCCGCCATGGACGCCGTCGCCTCGCGGGGCATGGTCGGGCTCACGAACCACGTTCCGGAGAGCCTGCCGCCGGGGTCGGAGGTGGCCTGCATGAGCCTCATGGGCTACGACCCGCTCGCCTGCTTCACGGGTCGGGCCCCGCTCGAGGCGGCCGCGCAGGGGATCACGCTCGGTCCCGACGACTGGGCCGTGCGATGCAATCTGGTCACGATCGCAGACGGGCCGACAGGGCCGATCATGGAGGACTTCACCGCCGGCCACGTCACGACCGACGAGGCGACCGCTTTGCTCGCGGCCGCCCAGGCCGGGCTCGCGCGTGATTTTCCCGAGCTCGTCGGCTGGGAGTTCAAGCCGGGTGTGAGCTATCGGAATCTGCTGCTCCATCGCGGTCGTGGCTCCGAAGCCGCACCGCTCGCGGCCGACCTGCGAGCGACCCCGCCGCACGATCTCATGGACAAGCCGGTGGCCGACGCCTTTCCCCGCGGCACCGGCAGCCGGCTGCTCGCGGAGATCATGTCGGCGAGCGCCGACTGGCTCGCCGGGCACCCGGTGAATGTGGCCCGCGCGAAGGCCGGCAAGCGGCCGGCCACGCATCTCTGGCTCTGGGGCGTCGGCCGGGCGCCGGCGATGGAGCCCTTCGAGCGGCTCTATGGCAGGAGCGGCACGATGATCACCGCCGTCGACCTCCTGCGGGGCCTGGCGTCGCTCGCCGGCTGGAAGCGGCGGGAAGTGCCGGGCGCCACCGGCTACCTCGACACCGACTACGCGGCGAAGGGGCGGCACGCGATCGACGAACTCACGAAGACGGATCTCGTCTGTGTTCACATCGAGGCTCCCGACGAGGCGAGCCACCAGGGAGACGCCGCCGAGAAGGTGAAGGCGATCGAAGAGATCGACGCGAAGATCGTCGCGCCGATCGCCGCGCACCTCGCGACGGTCGGCGACCACCGCATTCTCATCTGTCCCGACCATCCCACGTTCATCTCGACGAAGACCCATTCCCGCGGCCGGGTGCCGTTCGTGATGGCGGGGGCGGGCGTCCCGGCGAGCAGCGCACGGACCTACGACGAGGTTTCGGCCGCCGCGTCGGGCGTCGTCATCGAGCCGGGCTGGCGGCTCATGGGCAGGTTTCTCGGAAAGGAGCATTGACGAGAGCGATGGCACTGGTCGTTCAGAAGTTCGGTGGCACGAGCGTGGCCGATGCGACGAAGATCCTCGCGGCGGCGAAGAAGGCGATCGCGCGGCAGGAGGAGGGGCACAAGGTCGTCGTGGTCGTGAGCGCCATGGGGCACCAGACCGACATCCTCGTCGATCTCGCCAGGCAGATTTCGGAGCGGCCAAGCGCCCGCGAGATGGACATGCTCCTCTCCACGGGCGAGCAGGTGAGCGTGGCCCTCTTCGCGATGGCGGTGCATGCCCTCGGGAGGGAGGCGGTGAGCCTCACCGGCGCCCAGATCGGCATCCGCACCGACAGCACCCACACGAAGGCCCGGATTCGTTCGATCTCCACCGACCATGTCCGCAAGCTGCTCGACGCGGGCAAGATCGTGATCGCCGCCGGCTTCCAGGGAATCGACCAGGACGGCGACATCACGACCCTCGGCCGGGGCGGCTCCGACACGACGGCGGTGGCGCTCGCGGCCGTGCTCGATGCCGACCTCTGCGAGATCTACACCGACGTCGATGGCGTCTACACGACCGACCCGCGGGTGCTGAAGGAGGCGAGGCGGCTGCCGTCGATCAGCTACGACGAGATGCTCGAACTCGCGAGCCTCGGGGCGGGAGTCATGCATTCGCGATCGATCGAGTTCGCGAAGAAGTTCGGCGTGAAGGTGCTCGTCCGGTCGAGCTTCAAGGACGTGCCCGGCACGATGATCCTTCCGGCCAACCAGTCGCCGGAGCGGCCTGTCTCGGGGGTGGCGCTGGCGAAGGACGAGGCGCGGGTCACCGTCGAGAACGTCCCCGACCAGCCCGGCAGCTCGCACGCGCTGTTCTCCAAGCTCGCCGCGAGCGGGATCGCGGTCGACATGATCGTGCAGAACGTCGGCCAGCAGGGCGTGGCCGACATCTCCTTCACCGTGCCCGCCGACGACCTGCCGACGGCGCTCGAGGTGGCGTCGGGAGTCGCCAGGCAGATCGGCGCCGGCGGCGTCTCGCACGACGAGGGGATGGCGAAGGTCTCGGTCGTGGGCGTGGGGATGGAACGGGCCGAGGGGGTCGCGGGCCGCATGTTCTCGGCGCTCGCGCGGGAGGGGATCAACCTGCGGATGATCACGACGAGCGAGATCAAGATCTCCGTGCTCGTCGATCGCGCCGACGGGCCCGCGGCCGTCGAGGCGGCCCACGGGGCGTTCGGCCTCGACGCGGAGTCGACCGATGGCGGCATCGATCCGTCAGGGCTGCCGCACGCGAAGGCCGCGCCGCTCGACGTCGTGCGGAGGCTCGAGGGAATGGAAGACCTCGCCATCGAGGACTGCCAGCTCGACAGCTCGCAGGCGCTCGTCACCTTCACGGAGCTTTCGGACACGCCGGGCGTGGCGGCCGACGTGTTCGAGGAGGTGGGTCGGGCCGGGCTCAACGTCGACATGATCGTGCAGAGCCATCCGCGGAACGGCACCGCCGAGATCAGCTTCACCGTGCCGGCCGCCGACCGCGACCGGGCGATCGAGGTCGCCGGCAGGATCGCCGCTTCGCGGGGAGCGAAGGTGGTGGAGATGCCGCATGTCTCGAAGCTCTCGATCACCGGCGTCGGCATCCGCAGCCACGCGAGCGTGGCGGATCGGCTCTTCAAGCCGCTCGCGGAGCAGGGTGTGAACATCGATCTCGTGAGCACGAGCGAGGTTCGGCTCAATGTCGTCGTCGCTGCGGAGCAGGGGGAGAAGTCGCTCGCCGTGCTCCGGAATGCGTTCGGGCTCGCCTGAAGGGAACAGCCATGTCCGAGACGATTTTTTCCAAGATCATCGACCGAAAGATTCCCGCCCGGATCGAGCACGAGGACGACCTCTGCCTCGCGTTCCACGACGTCGCCCCGCAGGCGCCGGTGCACCTGCTCGTGATCCCGAAGAAGCGGATTGCATCGCTCGCGGACGTCACCCCGGCGGACCGCGATCTGCTCGGACACCTCGTCGTCGTCGCGACCGAACTCGCCGCGAAGCTCGGTCTTGCCGACGGCTTCCGGCTCGTCGTCAACTGCGGCCGCGACGGCGGCCAGTCGGTCGATCATCTCCACGTCCACCTGCTCGGCGGCCGACGACTCGGCTGGCCGCCGGGATAGGAACGAGCACCGTTGCAATCCGGGCGTCCCACAGCGGGTTCAGCACCAGCACCCGTGTTCGGCGGATGAGGCGGTAGGCGGCCTGATCGGCCCGGGCGCCGATGTCGTAGCCGGGGGTGCTTCGAGATATGTATTCGCCCGCCGCTCTTGCCGGACCGTGGCCCGCCGGCCGAATAGGGCGAGCCTGTTCAGGCCCATGACGACGGCGACGTCTTTCAATCGTCGCCGGAGGAGCTGCCCGCGATCGACATCCACAGCCTCTGACCCCAGCCGGGCGCGAGGCATCCACGAAGCCGACCAAGCTTTTTGGCGGCTGCATTGAGGAACTGCTGCACGGCTGTGGTATTCGCTTCTCGGTGCGGACTGACCATCGACCACCCGGTCGCTGGATCGACGATACCGAAGACCCAGATCGACGTCCGCCCGTTTTGTCGCACGACCGTGGGGCGCGAACCCTTCGCAGGCCATACCGAAGTCAACGTTCCCTGCTGTCCGAATCGTGCTTCATCCTGAAACCAGACGCGAACTTTGGTGCGCGGCCCGGAGGCCCTCGCTCTGTTCACAAAAAGGGCACGCGACGCTTGAAAGCCTTGGCTGCAGCCGGATCCTGCCGGGGATGTCTGGGCCGGGGCTTGAGGCAGACGAAGCCGTGACTATTCAGCAACTTGTAGATCCCGTTGAGAGAGAACGTCTTGCCGAACTCACGATCCAAAACCCCCCGAATCTGCGGGCCTCGGAGCGATCGTAACGGTAGACGTATGCCCAACGCTGCACCAATCATCGACTGCGGCCTACCGTATCGGCGACCTCGAGCGATTGCCGCTCTTGCAACACCAGCAACACGCTCCGCAACTGATCCCGCTGCAGCGCGGCAGATTCCTTGGGGATCAAGCGAGCGAGCCTTTGCCGATCACCGCGCTTTCGTTCGACAACATCCATGCAGCCTCCTTGTCTGGGGACTGCATCATTGCACCAGCCGGCAGGGGCGCAGTATGGGAAAGCAGGGCGAAGGCGCGCAAGAATCAAGTGGGGGCCGTATGAGGCGTTCCGTGTGCCGCTTGTTCCGAACCAGGGGACGGGGCACGCAACTCCCCGGTCGCTCTACGAGCCGGTCATCCACTCGAAAATGGTTGCGGAAGTGCCATTGGCCGGACTATCCATCCAGCGCCGCTGCTGCCGACTCGGCTCGGATGGTCCCGACCGGGGCCGCAGCCGGCAGCTGCCACATCGCATTGAACAGCGGAACACCCCCGAAAAGAGGTCCTCGGGACCGACTATTGCACTTTATGCCAGCTTGGATAAATTAGTTAGATCAGGATAAAAATGGATAATCCATGATCAGCTTTCGCAGGCCCGGGCTGGCCGACGAATTGGTGCGGGCCTTGGGCGGCCAAACGGCTTTCACCGACGCCCCCAACGGGCTGTTTCTCGCGGCCCCGCGCCGCACGGGCAAATCCACGTTTCTCCAGAACGATCTCACGCCAGCGCTCGAGCGGGCCGGCGTCGTGGTTGTCTACGTGGACCTCTGGGCGGATCAACGGCGAGATCCGGCCGATCTCATCGCCGAGGCGGTGGCAGCATCGCTCGCTGCCCACGAGGGATCCGTGATGAAGAAGGTCCGGAAGACCGGGATCAAATCCGTGACGCTCCGCGGTCTGACCATCGACGTGGACCGCATCGGGAAGCCTGATGGCGCGACGCTCGCGGCCGCCTTGCGCGCGCTGCACGAGACCGCGAAGAAGCCGGTGGCGCTGATCGTTGACGAGGCACAGCAGGCGTTGGCGAGCGAAGGGGGCGAAGCGGCGATGGCGGCGCTCAAGTCGGCCCGCGACCAGATGAACCAGCCGGGGAAGGTCTCTCTGATGCTCGTGATGTCCGGGTCCGACAGGGACAAGCTCCTGCGGCTCGTGAATGCCAACGCCGCCCCGTTCTACGGGTCGGCAATCACGAGGATGCCTCCACTCGGGCCGGACTTCATCGACCATGTCGCAGGCCTCATCGCCCGGCAGCGCCCCGATCTTGTGCCGATCGACGTGCCGCTGCTGGCACTCGCCTTCGAGGCTTTCGGCCATCGGCCGCAGTTTTTCATGGAGGCGCTCGGGCAAGCGCTCAGTCCGCTGGCTGACCTGGATGGAAAGCGGTTCGAGCAGACGGTGATGAATGCCGCCGCAGGGCGACAACGCGACGACGAGGCGCGGATGGAATCGGAGTTTCTCGCCCTGCGACCCATCGAACGGGCCGTGCTCTGGCGGATGCTCGGACAAGGTTCGCAGTTTCGGCCTTACGACGCCGACGCGATCCGCTTCTACGGAAAGCAGACAGGGGAGAAGGTCACGCCCCAGATGGCCCAGTACGCGCTCGAATCGCTGCGGGACCGGAGCCCACCGATCGTGTGGAAGTCTGCCCGCGGCGAATACGCCGTGGACGACGCCGCCATGCACCGCTGGTTTGCGGACCGCGTGAAGGAAAAACGCTGGCCTCCCGTCGCGTCATAGCGGTTGCGGTGGAGCGCGGATTTGTGTGGAATGACGAGCGGTCCCGGCTGGCGGCGGGGCCCGCCTTGCCTCGAGTGCTTTGCCTTGCGCGGTGTGCCCGACTCGATTGTGGTGGCCGGCCTACGGCGTCTACAGCTGCGGCGTCGCGAGGTCGAACGCCAGCGACCAGCCACAGGGGTGCAGGCAGTGACACTCGCTCACGCTGCATCTCTCCAAAGCCGTCTGCCTGCTCTCGCGTTCACGGACAAGCAGTCATTCGCTGCCGGTGGCCAGTTGGATGGCAGCCTCGAGTCGCTCTCGGGCTGGTTTCGCGATCCGCGTCAGGCCGATTTCCTTCGCCATCGCCAGGGCGGGGTCGTTCGCGTCCGCGATGTCGGGCCGGCTCTGGAAGAGCCCGGCGAGCTCCTCGATCGCGATCTCGTCGATGCTCCGGCGGTCGCCCTCGGGCCCAGGTTGTCGGAAGGGAATGGTTCCCGATGTCGGGTCGCCAGCCCACAGGAATCGGCCGACGTCTTCTTCCGTCGCGACGAGTTCCGGGATCAGGGAAAGCACGCGTTCGCTGATCTTGGCGGTCGTCCGTGGGAACCCGTGAGCGCGAGCCACGCGCCGAGCGACGACGTCGTCGCGCACGGGGCTTTCCGCCTCGACGACGGCGAGCGCCATGCGGCGGATGTCACGCGAGTAGTCCGTGTCAAAAAAACGGGGCTGGTTGGCGGAGACGTCATCCAGCGAAGCGACGCGGTACGTCGGCGGCGGAGCGTTCGCATCCAGCCTCCGCGGCTGGCCTGCGGGGGGCGATGTGTCGAAGGGTTCCTCGACACTGGTGGTGGAACGCGCGTCGATCCGTGGCCCGTCGCGATCCTGCAGTCGCGGGGTCAGACGGGCGAGTGACCGCATGTCGCCAAGGTTGGGAGTGGCGGCAGCATCGGGCGGCGGCGTGCCGCCTGCCGCGATCGCGCTCCCGCGGGAGGCCTCCAGGAGGCTCTTGAGCCGTCTGTGGAGTTCGGCAATCGCGGTGTCGGGGTCATGCCACCAGTCAGGCGACCACACGCGCACGATCCTCCACCCGAGATTGGCGAGCACCTGCTGCCGCGTCTTGTCACGGTCGCGGGCTGCCGCCAGCCGGTGGTAGGTGTCGCCGTCGCATTCGATTCCCGCCAGGTAAACACCGGGCCGGTCCGGGTGCACGACGCCGAGATCCACCCGGAAACCGGAAACGCCGACATGCGCGTCAACCCGCCAGCCGCGACGTTCGAGGGCCTCGGCGACAGCTTTTTCGAGAGGAGAGTCGGTCGTTCGAGCAGGCCCGTCGGCCCGCGCGGCCTCGCCCTCTTGGCCCTTGTGGGCGTATTCGAGAAACGCCTTCAGGTCGTGCACGCCGCGGGCATTCGATCGCTCGGCCCGCAGCTGTTCCGGCAGGAAGGAGGCATACACGAGCAGCGTGCGGCGGGCCCGTGTCACGGCGACATTCAGTCGCCGTTCGCCGCCGTCGCGGTTGATCGCGCCGAAGTCCACGGGGAACTTTCCGGCTGCGTCCCGGCCGAACGTGATCGAGAAGTACATGACATCCCGTTCGTCGCCCTGCACGTTTTCGAGATTCTTCACCGCCGTGGGCTCGATCCGTTCGTCGGCGAAGAACCACTCGAGCTCGGGCGCGTCCCGCAACGCCTCGTCAAACAGGTCCTGGATCAATGCCTGTTGCTGGCTGTTGAACGTCACCACCCCGTACGTGAGTCGCTCGGATTCCGGCCGCAGCATGCACCGCTTCATGCGGGCCACGGCGTCCGCGACGATCGCCTCGGCCTCGAGCTGGTTAGTGCGGGTGTTTCCCCGGTCGTAGAGGGCGTCATTCACGACCATGAGCGACACGCCCCGGTCTTCCGCCTCGGCTGCTGGAAACGTCACCAACTCATTTCCGTAGTAGCAGCGGTTCGAGAAGGCGATCAGCGATTCGTGGCGGCTGCGGTAATGCCAGTTGAGCTGGATGGTTGGCAGTCCTGCCGCCGTGGCTTCGTCGAGGATGCTTTCGAGGTCCTTGTCAAAATCCTCGATCTCCTCGTTGTCGTCGTCCGTGATCGCCTTTCCGAAGAAGTTCGTGGGGGGGAGCTGCTTCGGGTCACCGACGATGATGGTCTGCTTGCCCCGGGCGATGGCGCCGATCGCGTCCCATGTCGCGATCTGGGAAGCCTCGTCGAACACGACCACGTCGAAGGGCGACTGTCCGGCTGGGAGGTACTGCGCGATGGACAGGGGCGACATGAGCAGGCAGGGCGCGAGCTTGCCAAACGACTCCGGCATGGCGGCGATCATTTCCCGAATGGAGCGGCTCGGCCGCTTGAGCCCCATCTGGTGCCGCAGCAGGCCCAGCTCCGACTTTCGCGCGACCTCTTCGCCGGTGGGCAGGCCGTGGTGGATGGCTCCGAGGATGCGCGGGGGAGCCGCCTTCCGCGCGAGGTCGTCGAGCCGCCGAAAGTCGTCGATGGCCCCTTCGTGGCGGAACCGCTGGAAGCCGCGCAGGGCCGCGGAATTGTCGACGGCGATCGCAAGCCACCACCGGGCGTAAGCGATGCGGAATCGGGCGACTGCTTCATGCGGTGGCAGTTCGCTCGTCCGCAGGGCGGCGGCGAGTCCGCCGAGGCCGAGATTGGCGGCCCGCCGCTGTGCACCCTGCCAGGCGGTCCACTGGCGAAGCAGCGGCCGGTTCCCTAGCACGGCCCGAGCCTGCGACCGGGATTCCTCGATGACCCGCGGCGAGTCCTTGGCGCACGGCGGTGTCTCAGCCGCCGTGGCGTAGGCCTGCCATGCAGTTTGAAAGGCCTTGGCCGCATGGCAGTATGCGGCTGCCGCCGATCGGAGCGTGTCGGCCGGGCAATCGGCCATCGCGACTGGAATCCTGGCAGTGACGTCGTTGCCGAGGCCCAGGGCTTTGATTGCGAGCCTGAGCCGCTGCGCGGCCTCGACATGGGCCGTGAGAGATGCCGGCGCCTCATCCGCCAATCGATACAGATCGTCCGGGAGCGTGAGTGCAGCGAGGTTGTCCCGGAGTCCACGCCGGAGCGTCTCGAGTGCCCGCCCCGGCGGATAGAGGCTCTTCGCGGCGGCGAGCAGGGCGTCGAGTGACCCGCCGGTTGCTTGCGCCGTGCCCTCCGGTGTGGCTCCTGTCGCACGCAGGGCGTCACGGGTGCGCTTTGCATCGGCGAGCAGCCCGTCAAGAGCACTGCCGGAGTGTTCAACCGGCTTGGCGACCGTGTCAGACAGTCCCAGGGACGCGAGGTTCGCACTGAGGCGGTCGTTGCATGCCTGAAGGTCGGCGAGGAGAGGCAGGTCGAACTCCGGATCGGGCGTCGCCTCGGCCGCCATGAACGACTTGAGCTTCTTCGTGACGGCGGATCGCTTCAGCAGCGAGAATGGCCAGAGCGCTTGTGCCGCCTTTGCCCAATCCTGCCGCAGCTGGGCGACCGGCACCCGGCTCAGCAGGCTGCGAGTGAATGAACGGGCCTCGAGTGCTCCGATTGCCTCGTCCCGCTCGCGCAGCAGGCGTTCCCGGTCGGCGAGGATCGAGGGGAGCGAATCGAACGCCGGGTGAAACACGAGTTCGGCCGGTGGCAGCGGTGCTTTCACAAGATCGTTGGCGAGGCGATACAGCGGCCGCCGTTCTGCCTCCGGAATATCCCCGCGCGGTTGAAGACCCAAGGCGTTGGCAAATGCCTGGAGTGCGTTGGTCAGAGCGTCGGTCGCGGTCTTGCGATGCTCGAGAAGCTGCATCCGTTCTGCGACTCGCTTACCGAGGGCATCGAAATCGTCCCGCAAGAGAATCGCCCGCGGGGGAATCTCCACGCGGGTGAGTTCGAGCGCGAGCTTGTACAGATTGGTGACTTGCCCGGCGGAGGCGTCGCTCAGCTCGGGGATCCCCAGTCCGGCGGTGAGAGGACCGATCGCCGCGGTCAATGCGTCGCTCGAACGCTCCAGATCGGTGCAGGCAGCGATCAGCGTGTTTTCCCACGTCATCGACCAGTCGCGGGCAGAAACGCGGTCGAGCGGGGCGTCTTTCGGCAAGGCTTCCCAGGCCGCGGCCGCGTCGGCGATGACGGCTTCGAGCGACTCGTAGGCGGCGCGATCGTGCCGCGTGACCATCGGCCAGTCGAGCGCGGGTGCGGCCTGGTCGCGGCCTGCGACGTATAGCCCCATGGCCCTGTGAACGGTCCAGCCGTTCGGGTGCTCGGTGTGGGCCGCGGCGACGTAGGCATTCAGCTCGTCGCGGCGCACGCGGAGCCGTTCGCAGACATCCTCCCACTGCCGGTCGCGCGGCATCGGTCGCCGCTTCCACGAAGCCTCGAGCTGGTCGAGGAAGCGCCGCCGCTCGGCCTTGTTGGAGTGGAGCTCCACGCAGCAATCGGCGAGGCCATGCTCGCAGAGCCGGCGGTGGACGACGTCGAGGGCGGCCGTCTTCTCGGCGACGAAGAGCACCGTCTTGCCGATCGACAAGCACTGCGCGATCAGATTGGCGATCGTCTGGCTCTTGCCGGTGCCCGGGGGGCCGACGATGACCATGTCGTGCCCCTCGGCGGCGGCCATCACGGCCGCGAGCTGGGAGGAATCGGCTGGGAGCGGGTGGACGATGTCGGCGGGCTTGTAGCGCGTGTCGATCTCATGGGGGCGGGGCATCGGCCGCATGCCGTCGGCCACGAACGCCTTGTCGGGCTCGTGCACCAGGTGGCGAACCACCCGGTTGTGTTCGAGCTGGCTGACGCGGTCCACCAGGTCCTTCCACATCAGGTACTTGGCGAACGAGAAGGAGGCGATGGCCGCTTCCTCCACGACCTCGAAGCCGGGGATGTCGCGCACCGCCTGCCGCACCCGCTCGAGCACCCGAGGCACGTCCACGCCGCTGTCGTCGGTGGGCAGGCTCGTATCAATCGCCGTCAGGTCGCAGGCGAAATCCTTCTTGAGCAGTTGCAGGAGCGTCGCGTTGAAGCGGACGTCGTCGTCGTGGCTCGCGAGATAGAAGGGGGACGAGGCGCTGCGGCGGATCAGTTGCACGGGCACGAGCAGGAGCGGCGCCCGGTAGGCTTTCTCGTCCGTCGGGCTGGACCGCCACCGCAGGAATCCGACCGCGAGGTAGATCGTGTTGGAGCCTCCCTCGGCCAGGTCGTTCTTGCCCTTGCGGTAAAGCGCCGTGAGCCGGTCATCGAGGTCATCCTCCTCGACAGGGCAGGCCAGCTCGTTCTTTTCGAGGGCCTTGCGGGCGAATTCGGCTTCGAGATCGGTGCGAGTGCGCTCCTGGTGGAGGCCTGCGTCGCGCTTCGCGACCCGCGTTTCCTCCCGCAGGGAGATCATCCGCAGTCGTCCCCCATCCGCGAGGCGGTCCTCGAGGCGGGCGAGATCGGGGCAGAGCACCGGCACGGATTGCCTCGTGGCCCGGAAGTTGAGCAGCCGATTGCGAAGTGACAGATCGAGCAGCTTGCGCTGCCACCGCTCGATGCGGCCGGCGGGCGTCTGCGGGCGGGGATCGGCATCTTCAGCGGGGCCGCGATCGAAGGATGGCGGTTGCGGCAGTGGCGGAAGCGCCGCCCCGGGCGCCGCTGGCGCGTTGCTCGAAGGGGATGTCCGGGTCGCGAGAGGGCGCACCTGTGCCATGCGGCCGCGGGCGACATCCACCGCCCCGATGAACTCGTGCTCCCGCGATTCGCCCAGGAGCACCTCAGCGGCGGCGATCGCGTCGGGAAACGTGGCCGCCGCACGTCCGGTCACGAGCGTCGTCTCGAACACGACGAACTCCCTGGCGGCGATTGCCTTCCGCAGTTCGCTGCTGTCGCGCTCGACGAGGCGGTGGAACGTCTTTTCGACCAGCCACGCGCCGGCGAAGCAATGGCCGTCGGTGATCACGACGACGGGATGGAGCCCCATGGCCTCCAGCCCGGCGGCAAACAGCAGCGTGGTGTCGAGGCAGGTGGCGAGGCCGTCGCCGAGCACGGTGGCGATGCGCCGCGTTTTCTGCCCGTTCCGCTCGAAGCTTGTGGGCGGGGTCGAGTAGGTGAGCGACCTTGCGGACACGGCCGACCACAGTGCGGCGGCCAGCAGATACGCGCGGCGAGGGTCGCCGGACTGGTAGCCGTCGAGGGCCGTGGAATGGCCGCTGTCCCCCAGGATTTCGGACGAGGCCTTGAGGATCGCGGCGAGCGCCGGGTCGTTGGGTGTGACGAATGCGGGGAGCAATTCGGCCATGCCTGCCATGCCCCCCCACTCGTCGCGGGCGAGAACGCGCACCGGCAGGGAAGCGTCCGCGACGATCTTCCCCTGATCGAGTACTCGGAGGTCGAGCGTCGCCCGCTCGGCCTCGTCCAGGCGGTCGAGGTATGCCGCGTCGATCTCGACGTCGATGTGGCGGAGCGAAACAGTCTGGCCAGCGGGAAGCCGATCGACGGTCCAGCGTTTCGGCCTGGCGAAAGGGGGCGTTGTCGAAAACTCGACCACGAGCGCCGCCACATCAGCGGCCGTGGGGTTTTCGATGGCCACCGAATGCAGCAGGGCGACGGAGTTTTGCCAGGCCGCGTAGTTGAAGCTCTCGGCGGCATCGATCCGCAGCCTGGGATGGCGTCGGTCGTCAGCATCGGCAGGTGGTAGGGAATCCGCCATGAGAGGCAAGGATAGGGTACTCGGGAACCGTTCCTCAACCGATGGCGAGCCGAGAAACCGGGGACGTCGGATTCATGGGGCCATGCCGGCCGCGGCCGAAAATCCACGCGACCCGGCGCGGGCGGCGTGGTAGAGATCTCGCCGTTTGAGTTTCTCGACCGGCTCGCCGATCTCGTGCCGCCGCCGCGGAAGCACCGGCCTTGCTACCACGGCGTCTTTGCGCCGAATCACAAGCTCAGGCGGGCCGTCACGGCGCTTGGCCATCGGGAATGTCGGCAAGCAATGCGCGGCCGCATCCTGTCTCCCTCGGGGAGAGGGTTGGGGTGAGGGTGCTTCAGCCGAGGACCGATCTGGGAGAAGCGATCGACCTGCCGCCAATCGTGCCGGCCCGTGGCCCGCCGACCGACTGGGGCGAGCCTGTTCAGGCCCATGACGACCGCGACGTCTTTCAAGCGTCGCCGGAGGAGCTGCCCGCGATCGACATCCACAGTCTCTGACCCCAGCCGGGCGCGAGGCATCCACGAAGCCGACCGGCGGCCGGACTCGGAGAGACTCTTCGGCGACAGCAGAAAAATCCCACTTCAGAGACGGAAGACAGGCGTTCCGTGTGCCGCTTGTTCCGAACCAGGAGACGGGGGCGCAACTCCCCGGGCGCTCTACGAGCCGCTCATCCACTCGAAAATGGATGCGGAAGTGCCCTTGGACCGACTGTCCTTATCCTTCCTGCTCGTCTCGCTGCGCTCGACTCGGTCAGGCCCCTACCGGTGATTTACAGAAGAGACGTTACACGAACGGTGGGGGAGGTGCCCCAGCGGTTCTGCACGAGCCACGCGCCTGCGGTGGTCGTGCCGTACTGCGTCCTCAGCGTGAAGGATTGCCCGGTCGATGGCACGTCCGCAAAGTCCCGAATCTGTTCACCCCCGAACCCAGTCGGGCATGCGGCATCAGGGATTGAGCTGCAAACGGTGCCGCACGTCGCCCGCCAGCAGCGGCGTGGTTCGGGCCTGGGCCCAGTCGGCATGGCCGGCGCCGTAGAAGGGCGAGAGGGGGTGGCCGCTTTGGCCGCCCGAGATGCTCAGGGTGGCGAGTTCTTCGCGGCCGGGCGAGACCACCAGCCGCTGAGACTGTCCGAAGTTCGGGCGGGCCACATGGGGGATGAGGTCGTCGCCGCCTTGGGGCCGGCTGGGCATGTCAAGCCAGCGGCCAAGCAGGGGCACGGCCCGCGAGATCACATGCTGGATGCGGCTGGTGTTCTCCTCGCCCCAACTGGCTTGGCTCAGTGGCCGCTGGCCGTGGTGGGTGAGTTCATCGACCGCCGCGTCGAGCTGGGCCAGGCCGAAGTCGGCCCAGCTGGCATGGCCCGGGGGCAGCAGGTGCGGGGTTTGTGCGTCCAGGGCGGCGGTGGCGCTCAACTCAAACCCGGCCCGGCGTTTGAATCGCTCGGGTGGCCGCTTCGCCACCGGCCCCAGGGCCGGCTCGGTCCAGGCGTCCCACAGCGCGTTCAGCACGAGCACCCGTGTTCGGCGGATGAGGCGGTAGGCAGCCTGATCGGCATCGGCAGTGCCGTTCCAGCCCTGCAGCACGGCCATGGCCGCCGCCCGGCCCGGGTGGGCGTCGGGGTTGTCGCCGCTGCGCTCGTTCAGCCAGCGATGCAGCCGCCGACCCCAGGCCTGCATGAGCCTGGCCTCACGGTCGAGCTGCAAGGCCATCAGGCTGGCTTCGCTGTGCGCGGGCGTGGCACGCAGCCGGTCGCGGATCTGCTGGGCCCGGGCGCCGATGTCGTAGCCGCCATCGCCCATGCGCTCGGTGGGCGATTCCCCCAGCAAACGGTTGTTGGCCGTCCAGAGCAAGCCCTCCTCAGGCTGAAGCACACGCGGCACCCGGTCTTCGTCCATGGGCTGTGGCGGGGCCGCGTCAGGGGGCGTCAGCCTCGCATAGCTCTGGCTCAGCGGCGGCTGTTGCCACAGACGGCCCGACAAGGTCCAGCCGATCCGGCCTTCCCGGTCGGCCACAAGCACGCTCAGCTGGGGCATGCCGCTGGCGCGGGCCAGATCCAGCACCTCGCTGGCCGTGCGGGCCGTGGCAAAGCGGTCCAGGGCAAGGTTGTAGGCCTCGCCTTCATGGGCCACCCAACGCAACGCGAAGGCCCGCCCGGCCTCTTCCTTCACGATGGGCGCACCGTTCCATTCCCGCACCGCCAGCCGCACCGGGGCCGCGCCCTTGACGTCGAGCATCTCTTCCACCACCCGCAACGGCCCTCCAGTCGCGGCGGCCGAAGCCGCGGGCTCGTGCGGCTGGGCCGGCACCTCCACCCACTCAAACCACTGGCCGTAGGCGTTGGTGAAACCCCAGGCCACCTGCCCGTTGGAGCCCACCACCACGCCGGGAATGCCGGGAAGGGTCAGGCCCGCCACCCGCCGGCGATCGGGCCCCTCACTCCAATGCACCTGAGCGCGGAACCACAAGCCCGGCGCGTTCAGGCCCAGGTGCATGTCGTCGGCCAGCAAGCCGCCCCCATGCACGCTCCGCGAGCCCGCCACCGCCCAGCTGTTGCTGCCCACCAGCAGCTCTGTCTCATCCGCAGGGACCGCTGCCCGCTGGGCCCAAAAGCCGCCCGATGGCGGTTCGGGAATGGCGGCCTGGGCCGTGGCTGTAGACGGCGAGGGTCGTCCGCGCACGTCCAGAACGTCAGTGTCGGGCAGGGCGGGTTCGGGGAGCACGCTACCGTCCAACGCGGCATCCCAGCGGCCGCCCCGTGGGTTCAGCCAGTCGAACAGCGCATCCCCCACGCGTTCGCGGAGCAGCGCCCGGTCCAGCCCCGCTTCGGCACTCCCGCCTTGCAGGGCATGAAACATTTCCGCCACCACCAGCAGGCTGTCCACCGGCTGCCAGGGCTGGGCCTGCGCGCCCAGCAGGCCATAGGCCCATGGCCGCACCGGCAGGGCCGCCAAGCCCTGGTTCACGCCCTCGGTGTAGGTCTGCAGCAACTGCTGCTCCTGGGCGGACAGTTGGGCCCAACGCTCGCTCAGGCGGTGCCGCAAGCGATGCACCCGGCGGGAACGGTCCATGGGCAGAGCCTTGGGGCCGAACACCGCGCTGAGCTCACCGGCTGCCGACCGCCGGGCCAGATCCATCTCGAAAAACCGCTCCTGCGCGTGGACAAAACCGAGTGCCCGAGCGGCATCCAGGCGGTGGGCGGCTTCGATCACCACCGTCCCGAGGGCATCGCGGCCCACGGTGACGGCCGCCTTCAGGCCCGGCAGCGTTCGCTGCCCATCCAGCTGCGGCAGGCTGGCGCGCACAAAGAGCCAGACCGCCAAACCAAAAACCAGGCCCAGGACGCCCACACCCGCCAGCCCCCAGGCCAGGGGCTTGAAGAGGCGGCGAGCCAGGGAAAACGGACGCGATGGATGAGTCGGGCTCGTCATGGGGATTCCGTGACCAGCGGCAAAGAATGGGAGCGGCACAGAGGGTAGTGCATGGAAGCCGCTTGGCCACCAGGGCCAAGCCTTTCTCGGCCTACCCGACTGGATGGCGCCACGGCAGCCTGACTTCCCCGAGCGCGATGGTGTTGACTCTCGTCTTCACATCACTGACTGACACACCGTTCACACGGAAGCCCCGGGCTTCCATATGGGGCACCTGTTTGCCCGCGGGGAAACCGCCGCTCAGCCGAGCACGTCGGCGAGGACTTCCTCGGCGACGTAAATCGGGAGGTTGGGCTCGCAGGTGACGGCGACGGCGATCGCGTCGGAGGGCCTCGCGTCGATCTCGACCACCTCGCCGTCCTTGAGCACGCGGATCGTCGCGTAGTAGGTGTGTTCCTTGAGCTCGCCGATGACGACGTCCTGGAACTCGCCGCCGAGCAGTTCCACCGCCGCGACGAGCAGGTCGTGGGTGAGCGGCCGGGGCGACTGGTGGTGCTTCACACGTCGGTCGATGCTCGTCGCCTCGAAGAGGCCGATCAGGATCGGGAAGGTGCGGTCTCCCTCGACCTCCTTCAGGTAAACGACCTGCTGGTCGTTGATCTCGCTGATGATGATCCGCGAGAGCTCCATCTGCACCGTCATGACTCGCGCTCCGAACGGCCTGTCGCCACTCTATCCAGGGATCGATTCCATCCAGGGATCGCCTGCATCCGCCCGCCTGCGTTTCCCCAATTGTACCCGAAAGGGGGACGTCGCGCCGGCCGGCCGGTCAGAAACGGCCGCGGAGGGACGCAAGCGCAGCCACGCCCTTCTCGAGACGCCCTTCCATCTCGGCGAGCTGCTCCCGCTCCTTCTCCACGACCGCCGGCGGAGCCTTCGCCGCGAAGGAGCCGCTTTCGAGCTTCGACCTCTTGGCCGCGATGAGCCCGGCGAGCTTTTCGTTTTCCTTCGAAAGCCGCTTGACTTCCGTCTCGACGTCGATGAGCCCGGCCAGATCGACGAACACCTCCACGCCGGCGGCGGTCGTCCCCGCGGCGGCCGGCGGGGCAGCCGTGTCGGGGCCGATTGTTCCGACCGTCGCCACGGCCATCGACTCGATCGACGCGACCATCGGCGACAGCAGGTCCGCGAGGTCGGGCGTGCACTTGAGGCCGACGGCGACGCGGGTCTTCGGCGGCACGTTCTGACGGGCGCGGATCTCGCGGATGCCGCCGACGACCGCGAGGAACGTCCCGAACCGCCGTTCGGTGGTTGCATCGATCCACTCCCGCGGCGGCTCGGGCCAGGCCGCGACCATGATCGACTCCGCGAGCCCCGAGCCGTCCCACGGCATCCGCCGCAGCGTGGCCGCCCCGCGGAGGTGCTGCCAGATCTCCTCCGTGACGAACGGCATGATCGGGTGCAGCAGCCGCAGAATCGTGTCCAGGCCGAGGAGGAGCATCGCCTGCGCCTGCCGCCGCGTCTGCGGGTCAGCGAGCCGCGGCTTGCAGAGCTCGAGGTAGGCGCTGCAGAACTCGTCCCACGCAAACGCATAGAGCACCCGGGCCGCCTCGGCGAACCGAAAGGTTTCTACGGCCGCGGTCGCCTCGGCCGTCACCGTCGCCAGACGGCTGGCGAGCCAGCGGTCCTCGAGGGCGGCACGCGAGCCGGACGGGAGGCCGGACGAGAAGTCCTCGCCGGCATAGCCCTCGAGGTTCATGAGGACGAACCGGGTCGCGTTCCAGAGCTTGTTGGAGAAGTTGCG
>DHLZ01000134.1 GCA_002405515.1 Planctomycetaceae bacterium UBA4655 | reverse complement strand
ACTTCCTTGGGCGCACTTTCCTCAATCGCATTGCGTGCGGGCAGGGCGACGGTCGCGTTGATCGCACCGTCGGCCACGGCGGAAACGATCTCGTAGGACACCGTGCCGAAGTAGGTCGGCGCGTTCTTGACGCTGATCGTCCGGCCCTGCTCCAGCCAATGGCGGGGCGTCGCCTTCGCCAGCCACAAGGCACCGCCGATCTCCACGACGAGCATGTTGCGATAGTTCCGCATCAGCCAGCCGGCGGCGTTGCCATTGACTTCACCCCTGTTCTTCATGGCGAAGGTTGCGCCTTCCGTGACGTAGTACCTTCCATGGGGCGAAAAGATGACGTGCAGGACGGAGTTGTTGGTCCAACTCCGCAGAAACGCCGGCACGTCGTCGCGAAACAGATGGGCGTCGGTCATAAAATTATAGCCCAATTGTCGGCAGATTCCGCCCCAGAACCAATCGTCCTGGGCCGCGCGGCCCCGTTTGTGGCGGCGGTCGGCCAGCTCGCGGGTGTATTGCCGAAACAGATAGCTGTCTTCGAGCACTTCCAGGCTGCCGGCAAGCCGCGCATCGCCGGGGTCCCAGCCCAAAGACCGCAACAGCACGTGCTGATGCTGAAAGTCCTCCCACCCATAGCCGGAACCGCCCCAAAAGCTGACGAACGGCCCCCGGGCATAGCAGACCCCGGGAGAGTACGAACGCCAGACGCCGCTCCGCAGCTTCCGCACCGGCGTCAGCGCGATCGATCGTTCCACGCTGCGGCGAATGTCGTCGCGGTACTGCCGGGCCTCGGTCGCGTATTTCGCCGCCAGATCACGATCGACGTCCTCGAGCGCCTGCGCCCACGCGAACAGCGCCTCGCAGGACATCGCATCGACGTAGTACCAAAACCGGTACTGGTGTTCGCCCCAGCTTTCACTGGACGACGCCGGCGGCTGCAGGCCCGCGCACCAGAGTTCGTGGCGATTGGGAACGTCCTTCATGTATTCCCGGCGCTGCCGGATCAGCCAGTCGGCGGCCTGCTGAAGTCGCTGGCGATGGGTCTCGAGCCAGGCCCGATCGCGGGTGATCAGGTAGTGCTCGACCAGATTGAGCAGATGCTGCCCCGTCGTGCTGGCCGATGAGACCCAATCCCAACGCTGGCCGTCGTACAAACTCCCCTCGCCATCCAGGAAGTCGGCTTCCGCCAGCATGCCGGGCGACTTCAGGCGGTGCGCCTCGTGGGCCAGCAGAACGTCGGGGTAGCCGATGAGGTTCAGCGGTCGCAGCATGTTGGCGGCCTCGTTGCCACAGCTGAGGTAGCCCTGCGGCTTCTTGACGCACTGGGCGACCATCCGCCACACGTCGGTCCACCATGGCTCGGGCACCCGGACCTGCATCGGCGGGTCCGCGGCGGGTGGGAACGGCGGCGGCTGGTCTCCGTCCGGAATGCACGGCAGCTTGATTTCGCGGAGGGCCTCGTCCGCGGTGGCCTCGGGGCGGGCCCGCGTCCTCTCCAGGATGCTCTGCTTGCCGCCGGCGGCCAGTTCCCGCGCGTGCTCGCGGCCGGTCTTGGCCGCGCCGGCCGGTGTGACGAAAAACCCGTACTCAGGGGCCAGGATCGGCTCGGCCTGGGCGTCGGACGGCAGAAACGTGAAGTTCCCCGCCTTGGTCCAGACGGTGATCCGACTGTGCAGGTGACTGAGCTCGCGATCCCGACCGCCCGCATCGTAGGGCTCGCTCCAGAGCGACGCATTGCCGTCCAGGGAGAGCAGCGAGGCGACGATCCCGCGTCGCGACGCTCCTCCCGCGGGCGACTGCCAGGCTTGGCCGCCGGCGATCTTCACGCCGGCCCCTTCATCCAGCGGCGCGATGCGGCCGGGAATTGCCATGTATCCCTCGATCCGGCCGTCGTAGGCCAGGTTCTCCGTGCCCGGCTGAAACCCCCACTCGATCGCCACGTCCGTGCGTTTCCAGCGAAACGGGCTGACCAGGCGGATGGTCGGGACCGGCCATTTCGTCCCGGCCGGCGACGCCGTGCCGTCCACGAACACCGCAACCATGTCCGTTTGCAGTGCCCCCGTACTGCGATGCCGCGCGAAGGAATCCTTCGGCAGATCCGCGACATCCGCCGCGTGGTAGGTCCAGGTCAGTCCATCGTCGGCGACCTTCGGCGGGCCGAGCATGCGGTCCCAGACGACCGAAAACCAGCCGTACTGGGTCGGATAGAACCGCACCTCGACCGACCCCGGCGGCGGCACCGCTGCGTCCTGGGGCCAGTGAAGCTCGATGCTCGTCCAGGGAACGAGCGTTTCCCACAGCAGTGCGGAGTGCAGGGAGCCTTTGGGCGACGGGATCATCCGGCCTTCCTTCCGGAAGCGAATCGCGCCCCACTCCAGCAAGCGACCGGATACCCACTCGCCGGTCACCTTCTGCACGCGCCACTGGTCTCTCTCATTCGTCGGATTCTGTGCTTCACCCTGATACACCACGGAGGGCAGAAAGATTTCCCATTGCGTGGGGCCGATCTGGACCTTTTCCGCCAGGCGAAAGATCCTCTCGAGGCGCTCCAGCCGCCGCGGCACAAAGGCGGCCTCGGGCTTCTCCTGCACCTCGCGGTCGGCCCG
>DHLZ01000229.1 GCA_002405515.1 Planctomycetaceae bacterium UBA4655 | reverse complement strand
CATGAAGGCCGACGATCTCCGCGAAGCGTATCTCGCATTCTTCGAATCGAAGGGCTGCGTCCGCCGCCCGAGCGACGTGCTCGTGCCGCGGTGGGACCCGTCGGTGCTCTTCACTCCGGCGGGCATGAACCAGTTCAAGGACCACTTCCTGGGCAAGTGCAAGCTCGATTTCACCCGGGCCACCACCTGCCAGAAGTGCCTTCGGACGGGCGACATCGACAACGTCGGCCGCACGCCGCGGCATCACACCTTCTTCGAGATGCTCGGCAACTTCAGCTTCGGCGACTACTTCAAGCGGGAGGCGATCCAGTGGGCCTGGGAGTTTCTCACGAGCCGGCAGTGGCTCGGCATCGCGCCCGAGAAGCTCTCGATCTCCGTCTACCAGGATGACAACGAGGCCTACGCGATCTGGTCGGACGAGATCGGCGTGCCCGCCGCGAGGATCACGCGGATGGGCGAAGACGACAACTTCTGGCCCGCGAGCGCCCCGAGCCAGGGTCCCGACGGCGTCTGCGGACCGTGCAGCGAGATCTTCTACCGGATGCCCGACGGCAGCGATGTCGAGATCTGGAACCTCGTCTTCACGCAGTTCAACCGGGTCGGCTCGCCGCCCGACAACCTCCGGCCGCTGCCGAGCCGCAACATCGACACCGGCATGGGCCTCGAACGGACCGCCGCCATGCTGCAGGGCGTGGACAGCAACTTCCACATCGACATCCTCCGACCGCTCGTGGAGACGGTCGGCGAGGTCTGCAGCAAGCGATATGCCCCGACCGACGACGACGGCCGCCGGATGCGGAGAATCGCCGACCATGTCCGAGCCTGCACGTTCGCGATCCACGAAAACGTCATGCCGGGCAACGACAAGGAGAAGTACGTCGTGAAGCGGCTCCTGCGCAGGGCCGTGCTCGACGGCCGGCAGCTCGGCATGCGGGAACCGTTCCTCCACAAGCTGCCGCCGAAGGTCGCCGAGATGATGCGGAAGGCCTATCCGGAACTGTCGGAGACGACCGCGCGGGTGGCGGAGGTCATCAAGCGGGAGGAGGAGGCGTTCCTCGCGACCCTCGACGGCGGGCTCGAGCGGATCGAGAAGCTCTTCGCGTCGATCGCGAAATCGGGCACGGGCCTCGTGAAGGGTGCCGAGGCCGCCGAACTCTACACGACGTATGGATTCCCCCCCGAACTGCTCGAAACGATCGCCGCCGAACGGAACTGCGCCTTCGATTGGAACGGCTTCCGCGAAGCGATGGACGAGCACGGTCGCCAGTCGGGGGCGGGAGTCAGGGTGGAAGTGTTCGCCTCCGGCCCGCTCGACAGCCTCCGCAAGGCGATGCACGGCTGCGAGTTCCTCGGCTACGACACGCTCGCCGCCGATGGCCGGGTGATCGGCATCATCGCCCAGAATCGGCTGTGCGACTCGCTCGAGGAGATCGGCCATGAGGAGCCTGTCACCGTCATCCTCGACCGTACGCCCTTCTATGGGGAGTCGGGCGGTCAGGTGGGCGACACCGGCCGCCTCAGCTGGCGGACTGCCGCCGGGGAGGGCATCTTCGAGGTGACCGACACGAAGCGGGAGGCCGGGTTCATGCTCCACATCGGGCACCTCGCGTCGGGGTCGCTCGCGCTCGGCCAGTCCGTGCATGCCGCGGTCGATCCCGATCGCCGGGCGGCGGTGCGGCGGGCCCATTCGGCGACGCACCTCCTCCACGCCGCGCTTCAGCACTTCCTCGGCAGCCACGCGGTGCAGCAGGGCTCGAAGGTGGATGCCGATCTCCTGCGGTTCGACTTCCAGCACGGCGCGGCCGTCGGTGCGGAAACACTTCGGGAGATCGAGTCGATGGTGAACCGCAACGTGCTTGCGGCCGTGCCCGTCGGCGCGAAGCTCCTGCCGCTGGCTGAAGCACGGCATGCCGGCGCGATGATGCTCTTTGGCGAGAAGTATCCCGACGTCGTGCGGATGGTCTCGATGGAGGGTGTGAGCCGCGAACTCTGCGGCGGAACGCACGTGTCGAACACCGGGGAGATCGGGATCGTGCGGGTGATCGGCGAGGAGAGCGTGTCGGCCGGCACCCGCCGCGTGACGGCCGTGACGGGACTGAAGGCGCTCGAGCGGCTTCGCGACGCCGAGAACTCGCTCGCCGAGGCGGCCTCGACGCTGAAGGTGCCCCCGGCCGAGTTGCCCTCCCGGCTCGCCGCGATCATGAAGGAGGTCCGCGAGCTCAAGAAGGCGAAACCGGCGTCCTCCAAGGAACCGTCGGTGGACGAGCTGCTCTCGTCGGCAACGGACGTCGGGGGAACTCGGGTGGTCGTGGCCTCGCTGGGGGCCGCCGACGCCGCCGCGATGCGTCAGGCAATCGACCTGCTTCGCCGGAAGGCGAGCCCGATCGCCGTGCTCCTGGCGGCCGCGGACGCCGACAAGGTGACGCTGGTGGCCGGGATCTCGCGTGAGCTCGAGGCCCGCGGCATCTCTGCCGGCAACTGGATCAAGGGTGCGGCGGCGGCCGTCGGCGGCAAGGGGGGCGGCAGGCCCGACCTCGCGCAGGCCGGCGGCAAGCTCGTGAACAAGATCGACGAGGCGCTCGAAGCCGCCCGCCGCGATATTGAGTCGATGCTCTGAGCGGCGGGCGATGCCCGGGCTTCAATCCGAACCGGGGCCGCAGAGCGATCAACCGCCCAGCTCCCGCAGGACAGCCGCACAGAATCGGCGAATCCAGTCCGGGAACGCCGCGACGACTTCACGTGCATCGCCGACGAGCTCCGTGAGTCGATCGCCGCGGAGGATCGGGTCGTAAGCGTGCCGGAAGAAGTGCCGGAAGCTTTTCAGTTCGCGCACCCGTGACCTGTACTCCGCCGGCAGGAACCGGGGCCGGATGCCCGGAAGATCGAGCGACACCCGTTCGAGCAGTCGCTCGTGGTAATCGCCCGATTTTTCGAAATGGTTTTCGAAGGCTTCGCAGAGACGCTCGAAGCTCTTTTCCAGCACGTTGTAGAGCCGGTTGAGCTCGTAGCCGCAGGCCGAGAGATGTCCGGGGTGTTCGTCGGCCAGCCGCTCCGCGGCCAGCCTCGCGGCTTCCGCCATGACCGTGACGTCGGCCCTCAGCTCCTACTCGAGAATGGAAAGCCCTATACGGTCCATGCTTCACCTCGCCTTCGGATCGCCGGCTCGAGCCGCGTCTCGCCGATCAGGCAGACATCTACCGGCCGCCCACACCGCTCCGAGAGGAGGCTCGCGAGCAGATAGATGCTCATGCCGGGCGGGTCGCTCTCGAGCGCGAGATCCACGTCGGACCACTCACGAAAGCGATCGGGCTCCAGGATCGAGCCGTAGACCCAAGCCCGACTCCCTTTCGGCAAGTACTCTTCCAGTGCGGCCGCGAGAATCCCACGCACCCGCTGCCGCTCCAGCTCGCAGGCCACCTTACGCCCGGCAATCGATTCCAGCAGCAGATCCATGCTGAAATCGTACCGAGAAACGGCGGCGAGGTCAGCCGGCGGTCTCGAGTGCCTTCACCGCGGCGTCGTAATCGGGCTCGTCGGCGACTTCCTTGACGACCTGGGCGTGTCTTACGATGCCCTTCGAGTCGAGCACGAAGACGGCCCGGGCGAGGATCTTCAACTCCTCGATGAGCACGCCGTAGTCGCGGCCGAACTTGCGGTCCATGTAGTCGCTGCCGCTCTTGAGTGACGTGATCTGTTCGGCCCCGCAGAAGCGGCTCATCGCGAAGGGCAGGTCGAGGCTCACCGTGAGGGCCGTGATCCGATCGCCCATCGCCCCGAGCCGCTTGTTGAACGTCTTCGTCTGAACCTGGCAGACGGGCGTGTCGAGCGACGGGACGACGCTGATGATCGCTGGCTTGCCGAGCAGGTCGGCCTTGCGGATGTGCTCCATGCCGCCGGCCCCGAAGGCCACGACGTCGAAATCCGGCGCCGGCGAGCCGACCTTGATTTCCTCCCCCGCGAGGGTCAACGGTCCGCCCTTGAAGGTCACTGCTCCGTGCCGCGCCATGTCGTTCTCCTCGGTATACAACTGGTGAATGGGACGCGGGGGCAAGGCTCGGACGGCCAGGGAACCTCCGCGAAACCAGCGGCAGTATTGCCGGAGGCAGGAATCCGGCAAGCCCCGGGAAAAACTCGGCTTGTTTGAAACCTGGCGACCCGTACAACTAGGGGGGTCGGGGAGGGCACGACGCCGCGATCTCCGCGACGATCTCAACAGGGAGGGCTGACGATCATGATGGACAATCGGGCCACCGCGATGGAAGAGCGGGCCGCTTGGCAGGGGGCCGCGAGGGGGACCATGACCGCCCAGGGCAACGCGGGCAAGCGTGCCGCGGAACGGTGTCTCACCGTGGAGCGGGGGCCCGACTGGCTGTTCGTGCGGATCGAAGGGGACGAGCGCCACGGCCGACCGCTTTCCGAGACGGTCTGGGGCATGCTTCGGGAGAACCTCACGAACAGGATCGTGCTCGAAATGGATTCGGTCGCCTCGGTGGACGAGCATCTGCTCTCCGAGATCTCGAGCCTCGGCCGCCGCATCCAGGCCGACGGCGGCCTCATCCGGATCTGCGGGCTCTCCGACGAGAACCTCTCGCGGCTGCGGGCATCCCCCGTCGCCGCCCACGTGCCGCATTTCAAATGCCGCACCGACGCCGTCCGCGGATAGACTCCGAGGACCCGAACCCACCGCGTTTACGGCAGGTCGATTCCGGGTATTCTTTGCCTCCGGCGTCGCCGAACTCGATGGGTTGCGTCGCCGGCGCTGGAGCCGATGAAGGCGTGAATGCGGCGGTCAATCTCGTCGGACGACTCGGACAACTGCTCGGCCTCGGCATCCCCGCGGTCGCGATCGTGCTCGAGCTGAATCATGCGATCTCGCTCGGGCAGATGCTCATGATGCTCGTGGCCGCAGTCTGCTGCTTCTGGATCGGACGAATCCTCGAGGGCTACTCGCGGAGCTGACCGATGGCGGCCCCCGTGAGCCACATGCATACTCCCGCTCCACTCCATCCGCTTCTGTTTTCGCCGCTCTACCGGCAGTACCTCTGGGGCGGCAGGCGTTTCGAACGGCTGTTTGACCGCGGACTGCCGCGCGAGGGCGTGGTCGCGGAGTCGTGGGAACTCGTCGATCGCGGCGACGAGCAGTCGATCGTCACCGCCGGCCCGCTGGCTGGAACCCCGCTCGGCGAGCTCGTCCGCGGCCGCGGCCGCGAACTTCTCGGCGACCTGCTCCCTCCCGGCCCGTTTCCGCTCCTCTTCAAGTTCCTCGACGCTTGCCTCGATCTTTCGGTGCAGGTGCATCCCGACGACCCGAGGGCGGCGAGGCTCGTGCCTCCCGACCGCGGCAAGACGGAAGCCTGGTACGTGATCGACGCCGAGCCTGGCAGCCGGATCTACGCCGGCCTCGTACCGGGCACCACGCGGGAGCGGCTTCGTGAAGTGATCGGCGAGGGGCGGGCGGCCGAGCTGCTCGCGGGCTTCGAGGCGAAGCCCGGCGACTGCGTGTTCATTCCGGCCGGCACGGTCCATGCGATCGGCGCCGGGATCGTGATCGCGGAAATCCAGCAGTCGAGCGACGTCACCTACCGGCTCTTCGACTGGAACCGCGTCGGCCCCGACGGCCGCCCGCGGCCGCTCCATGTCGAGGCGGGGCTCGAGGCCGTGACGCAGTTCGAACCGGTCGGCCCCGTGGTGCCGGCGACGACGGCCGATCCCGCGGTGAAGCGGCTCGTCGACTGCCCGTTCTTCCGCCTCGACGAGGTTCGCCCGCAAGGAGACTGGCGAACCGGCGGCGACGGCAGGTTCCGGTTCCTCGCCGTCATCCGCGGCCGGGTCCGGCTCGAGGATCGCTGGAGCCTGCCGCCGCTCACCGCCGGCCGCTGCGTTCTCCTGCCGGCGGCGATCGGCCCGCAGCGAATCGAAGGCGACCAGGGCACGACGCTCCTCGAAATCTCGATCCCCTGACAGTCACGACAGACCTGACCGCCACGAAGCGGGGTCGTGCGACAGCCATCGTCATCCGGTCGCGACCGTCGTGAAAACACTCGTTTTGCGGCTGCCACCCCATCTCCCCTCTCGGCTCGCGCCTCGGGCTTCCGTGTTGCATTGACAACGCGGTGCAGAAAAGCCCCGAACCAGCAGCGTTGACCAGTGTTGACCGTGAGGGGCTGGCCGTGTCCGGGAGCCGGCGTATGCCGACGAGCGAAGCAAGGATTGCGAAGCGAAGTCGGCATCGAATGGCGGGAAGTTAAGACGTTACTACCCCGAGCACGATGTTGTTGACGGAGTTTTCGGCTGACTGAGCGCCACCCCGGTCCCACGGAAGCCCGAGGCGCGAGTTGCCCTGCAGGCGATCGCTGGAAATTCCCGGAAGCTTGAGACGCGAGCCGAGACTGAACGTAGGACGAGGGCTCGATCGGGGTCCTGAAC
>DHLZ01000178.1 GCA_002405515.1 Planctomycetaceae bacterium UBA4655 | reverse complement strand
CCTTCGCCTCCCCCTCTGCTTGTTCTCTTCCCAACACTCTCCCTGCCCGCGCTTGTCTGTGCTCCGCCCCCCGCTCTTCTCCCCCTCTCCCCCCCCCCCCTCTCCCCCCCCCTCGGGCTTCCGCAATGGGCACCTGTTCGCCTGCAGGGAAACTTGCGCCTCGGGCTTCCGTGTTGCTGGAGTTTCTGATCGTCCCCAGGAACCCACGTTCAATGTGATCGGTTTTCCGGCAGCAGGAAATCCGGCTGCGTTCAGCGGAGGCCGAGCTTCGCCTTGAGCTGCTTGTAGGCCTCGACGGCCATCCGGTCGCAGGCCTCGTTTTCCGGGTGGCCTGCATGGCCGGCGACCTGCGTGAAGACGACCGTGTGGGTCGCGGCGAGCCGGTCGAGCTCCCGCCAGAGATCCTCGTTCTTCACCGGCACGAGGCGGCCCTTTTCCTTCCGCTTCCAGCCCTGCGACTTCCACTTCGGCAGCCATTCCGACAGCCCCGTGCCGACGTAGACGCTGTCGGTCACGAGCTCGACGCGGGTCGGCCGCTTCAGCTGCGAGAGGCCGCGGACGGCCGCGATCAGCTCCATCCGGTTGTTGGTCGTGTCGACTTCGGCGCCCGAGTCGATCGTCTCCTTGCCGGTCAGCGGATGCCGCAGGATGTAGGCCCAGCCGCCCGGCCCGGGGTTGCCGCTGCACGCGCCGTCGGTGAAGAGGATCACTTCCGAGCCGGTCTGCGAGGGAGAGGTTTTCGGCGTGCTCATGCGTCCGCTGCGGGTGATGTTCGCGAGGAGTCTCAGGAGGCTGCTGCGAGGGGCTTCGGCGGCTCGGCCGGCTGAACCTGGCCCGCGGAAACCGTTCCGTAGAAGGCCGGCAGCCGCACCGTGAAGCGGCTCCCCTGCCCGAGACGGCTCTCGACCGAAACGTCTCCTCCGAGCAGCCGACAGAGCTCGCGGACGATCGACAGGCCGAGGCCCGTTCCGGAATACTCGCGGGTCATCGCGTCCTCGCCGGCCTGGAGCACTCGCCCCTGGCGGAACTTCTCGAAGATCGCCTGCTGCTCTTCCTCCGCGATCCCCACGCCCGTGTCGGCGACCTGAAGAACGAGCTCGGCCTCCGGCTGGTCCGTTCCGTCGGGCTCCAGCCTGGCCTCGACGTCGATCCGGCCGCCGTCGGGCGTGAATTTCACGGCGTTGGAAAGCAGGTTTGCGAGGATCTGCTGCACCTTCGCCTGATCCTGCACGATTTCGCCCACCTCCGGGGCGATCCGGTACTCGATGTCGATGCTCTTCTTTTCGGCCAGCGGCCTCGCCATGTCGCACTGCGCCGAAACGACCGACTCCACCCGGAAGGCCGCCGGACGTACCTCCATCTTGCCCGCCTCGATCTTCGCGAGGTCGAGGATGTCGTTGATCATCTCGAGCAGCATCCGGCCCGAGGAGCGGATGTTCTGCACGTACCGCCGCTGCCGGTCGTCGAGGGCGGGGATCGAGCCGAGCACGTCGGAGAAGCCGATGATGCTGTTGAGGGGCGTCCGCAGCTCGTGGCTCATCGTCGCAAGGAAGTCGCTCTTGAGCCGGTTCATCTCGTAGAGGTTCATGTTGGCCTGCGCCAGTTCGTCAACCTTGCCGTCGAGGCTGCGGTTGAGCAGCCGCAGCTCCTCCTGTGAATCGACGAGCCCCCGCAGCATGCGGTTGAAGGCGACGCCGAGTTCCTCGAACTCGTCAGCCGTGTGGAGTTCCGCCCGCGCCTGGACGTTGCCCTTGCGGACCTCGTCGCTGACGTTGCGGAGGTGCTCGAGCGGCTTCATGATGACGTAACGCACGATCGCGTAGGCGACGAGCATCGCGAGGAACACCGTCACGATCGCCGTCGCGAGCAGGATCGCCCGGTTCCAGTTGATCGCCTTCTGCGTGGCTCCGTCGGGCATGATCACCTTGACGACCGCCATGAGCTCGTTCTCGGCCAACGGGACCCGCGGTGAGTCGCTCTCGGGCGTGGCCGCGACCGCGATCGTCGTCGCCCCGCGGTACTCATGGCAGATCAGGCAGTCCTTCCGGGCCCGGATCGGCTGGTAGTAGTGGTACTGCGAGTTGTCGGCCGTGCGGAACTCGCGGTATTCGCTCGAGCCGCCGATCATGTCCCGCGGCAACTCTCCGGCGGCACCGCCGCCCGAGCCGGGCAACTGCCGCTTCTTGAAGTAGTCGAGCACCGCCCTGTCGAGCCGGGTGTAGCCAGCCTGCATCTCGGGCGACGCCTCCGGGTTGAGCAGACGGTAGTCGTAGGGCTGGCTCTGGAGCGTCTTGCCGAGCGAGTCGATGAACGTCGTGTATTTCTTGTCGGCCTCGAGCGTCTTCCAGTGGTGGTGGAGCATGATCGCGTCCACCAGGTGCCGGCCGGTGCTCCGGGTCGTCGTGTAGACGAGATCCTCGGTCCGGCTGCCATACCACCAGAAGCTGCCGGTGATCAGGACAAGCAGGCACAGCCCGAAGAGGAAGCGGCATTTCCGCTCCAGGCTCGTCTCGCCGAGGATGTCCTTGAACGACCGATACGACATGCTGCCCCTTTTTCACTCCTATAGTACCGCCGGCATGCGGTGGCGAGCGAGGCCAGATTGGGAGATTCGGGGCAGTCCCTCACGGTCAACGCTGGTCAACTCTGCTGGTTCGGGGCCGCCCGTGGTGACAGGCGCGACCGGATCGCTTCACGCCGGGAGGCGGATCGTGATGGCGGTGCCGCGGCCCGGGGCGCTCTCGACCCGGATGCGGCCTCGATGGGCGTCCACGATCTCGCGGCAGGCCGAAAGGCCGAGGCCGCTGCCCCCCTTGCCCGTCTCGTCGGGCCCCTTCTTCGTGGAGAAGTGTGGCTCGAACATCCGCCGCATCACCTCGGGCGTCATCCCGCAGCCGGTGTCGCGGACGACGAGGTCGACCGTGCCGTTTGACTGGTCGTGGGTGAGCTTGAGGATCAGGCGTCCCCCCTGCGGCATCGCCTGGCGGGCGTTCACGAGCAGGTTGAGCAGCACCTGCTGGAGCTGGCCCGGATTCGCCTGGATCCTGGGGGTCGGCGAAAACTCCCGTTCGACCTGCACTCGGTACTTCATCATTTCCCGCTCGAGCAAAACGAGCACGTCCTCGACGAGCGGTTCGAGATGCACCGGCTCCATGCGGCCGGAACGGCTGCGGGCCATGCCGAGGATGCTCGACGTGATCTTGGCCGCCCGGGTGCCGGCCGACAGGATCCGCTCGAACGCCTTGTCGCGGGTGGGGGCGTCCTTGTGCCGCAGCCCCATCCGGGCGTAGTTGAGCACGGTCGTGAGGATGTTGTTGAATTCGTGGGTCGTCGTGCCGAGCAGTTCGCCGAGCGTGGCCACCTTGCGGGCCTCGAGGAGCTCCCGGCGGAGGGCGGCGATCTCGGCGGCGTGCCGCTTCTGGATCGCCTCGACCTCCCGCCCGCGTGCCGGGCCGGCCGCGGTACCGGCGGATCCCGTCGGTACCGGGAAATGGGGCCGCCCTGGCGTTCGTCCCGTGGGACTGTCCACCGCAAAGCCATCCCGACAGGCATCGCTCACGTCCATCGACAGTCTTCCGCCAAACGTCAGTGTCTCGTGAATCGAAAAACGTTATCTTGCAAAGACTTGCGTCCATTGGGCGGTATCGTCAGGCCCGGGGTCGAGACTCCAGAACTTCCCTTCGCCGCATCCTTCGGTCGACTGTTTCGTTGAAGAGCCTCATGATGGGAAACATGTGTCGATCCTGGCGGCAAACGAGTTGGCGTCGGTTCAGACGAACCGCGGCGATGCCGCGGGGCGTGACGCTCGTCGAACTGCTCGTCGTCATCGCCATCATCGGGATTCTCGTGGGGCTGATCCTGCCGGCCGTCGGTTCCGTCCGTGAGTCTTCGAGGCGGACCACGTGCAAGTCGAATCTCAAACAGATCGGCTTCGCCGTGCAGACCTATCTCGACCGCAAGAGTCGCGGCAAGTTTCCCGATGCCGCGATCCTGCCGAGCGGCGAACTCGAGTTCTACACGTCCGACCGGCCGATCAAGCCGAGCATCGCCAAGGTGCTCGGGCCGTTCCTCGAGGAGAGCCGCGAGGTCTTTCGCTGCCCGTCGGACGACGGCTACTACGTCCAAACCGGCAAGTACATGGTCGGGGAGCGGTTCCCGACGCCGGAAGACTACCTCGTTTGGATCAAGACGAAGACGGAGGCGATCCCGACGGCCGACCGTCCCGCGGAGTACGAAACGCTCGCCTATGAAGGCACGAGCTACGAGTATCCGGCGAGACGGCTCGCCAACAAGACCAGGCAGGAGGCTCTCCAGTTCCGCGGCACCACCGGGGCGACCACGAAGCTCTGGGTGCTCTATGAATTCGAGGCCTTCCACTCGCCGTTCGCATTCTTCACGCCGAACGCCGAGAGCGATTTCAACCTGCCCGAAGGACGCAGAAATCCGGCCGAGGGTGCGAGGAACTTCCTCTACCTCGACGGCCACGTCGAGAATCTCTGATGGTTCCCGGGAAACGCCTCCTCATGCCACGTCGTAGCTTTCCAGGTTCGGGGGGTTCAATGTTTGGGCCATCGAATTTCAGGCCTTCGAATTCGTAACACGGAGCATACTGATGGCGAGCACCTCCATGAAGCAATCCTCCACGCCGCAATCCTCCACGCCGCAATCCTCCACGCCGCAATCCTCCGGGGCTGCCGGCAGGATCGCGGGAGCCGTTGCGGCGGTGGCGATCCTGGCGTTCCTCGTCGCCTGGTTCGGTGGATGGCTCTGGCGGTCGACCGATCCCCGTGTCGTCACCATCCAGCGGATGGCGGACGAGGCGAGGCAGAAGTTCGTCGCCAACGGCGGCCCGCAGACGCTTGCCGAGGCGAAGGAATCCGTCGTGGCGATGGAGCGAATCCGCGAGGAGATTCGGAGCCTTCCCGAATCGCTTCAGCCGCAGGCCGAGGCTGCCGGCGGCAGCCTCTTCCGTTCGGCCATGCGACAGCGGATCGACGCCTATCTGGCAGCGCCCCCCGAGAAGCGGGTGGCGGAGCTCGACCGGCATATCCAGCAGGAGGAGCTCATGCGACAGGCCTTCGCGGCGTCGGCTGGTCCGGGGAACGCCGGCGGTGGGCCCGGCGGACTCGGCGGACCCGGTGGGCCGCGGTCGGGCGGTGACGCGGCGGGCAGCGGCGGGCAGCAGCCGGGCGGCGGCAGTCGGGGCCGCACCGAGGAAAGCCGCAACGCGTGGCGGAAGAATCTGATCGACCGCACGTCGCCGCAGATGCGGGCCCGCTACGCCGAATACCGATCGGCGATCGAGAAGCGGAAGGAGCAGCTCGGTCTTCCTTCGGGTGGCTACGGGCCGCGGTGAGGTCGGTCGCCCCGGCAGACGAGGGCTCGCGAGGGAAGGATCCGAATCATGGCGATCGATACGCTGGGGCTCCTCGAGGAATGCCTGCAGCTCGTGCGGGATCTCGGGTACGAGATCCGCGAGGAGCCGCTCGGCGAGTTGGCCGGCGGCGGCTGCGTCGTGGGAGGCCGGAGGGTCTTCCTGCTCAATCTCGAGCACGGCCCCGCCGACCGGCTCGACCACCTCGTGCGGCTGCTCGCCGCGGCACCGGAAGCCGCCTCGCTCCCGAAGAGCCGGCTGCTCGCCTCGCGGCTTGCGCAGCTGCCGGGCGAGTAACGAGCAAGCCGCCCGTGTCGTCGAACGACCGCGAATCTCGCCTTCATTGCCGACCTTGCGGCGTTTCGCAAGATCGATTGCGGCGTCTCCGCGGCAGATCGTCGCACATTTGGTCGCTGCATTTTTGACCGGCGTTCACGCCCGGCTGCTCGGAGCCCGGATCGGGCTCGGTGATCGACTGCAGGTTGTTGCCGGCCACCGCCACGCTCGTCACGCGCCCGAAAAATCCTCGATCGCCGACGGCACCTTGCCTGAGTAGCGATACGCTCAGCGCAGGCGCTCGCGTCGTGATGGTCTCGACTTCGTCGGCGACGCCGTTGGCGTCCTTGTCGGCGTAGGGTCTTGGCCAAGAGCGCGAAGTCGCCCGGGCCGTCACCACACGAGCCGGTCGAGCAGGTCATAGGTGAACGACGTGGTACGGTCGGGACCCACGCCGTCCATGAACTGCGCCCGCAACAGCGGGTTCCGCTGCGGGTCGTAGGTGAACGACTGCACGGTCTTGCCGGCGGCCCCGGCAGTGAGGCCGTGGATCCGTCCGGCTTTGGGATCCATCGGATTCTATCGAGAGTCGGCTGCATCGCATGGTTCAAGTAAGCCGCTCCGCG
>DHLZ01000283.1 GCA_002405515.1 Planctomycetaceae bacterium UBA4655 | reverse complement strand
ACTACCGGTGGTTCGCGAGGGACTCACTGTGTGACTTGAGCGTTGCGACGCAGGCGGCGAGGCTGGCGGCGCCCCCCTCCCGCACCAGACGCACAGACAGCGGCGCCGCTGTCTGTGCATCGAGGCGGATGTCGGCGAGGTATGCCTGGAGGATTCTCCGACGGGTCTCGGTCGTCGAGAGCATCCAGTGCACCCAGCTCCAGCTTTCGGCGTAGTCGTCCTGCGACAGCGTGCTCGCGGACCGGAGCGACTCCAGCCGGATGAGGTCGGCCCGCCACGTTCCTTCGAGCATTCGGCCGTGGAGTTGGTCGACGTGCTCGCGATGGATCCCGCCGGCTGATCGGGGCAACTCGAAGAACTCGGCGATTCCCTCGTCCAGCCAGAGCGGCACGGCGGGGGCGACGGCGTGAACGTAGCCGTGCGTCGTCTCGTGCCGGAGGTCCTCCGCGATGCGATCCTGCCACGCAGCGAAGACCGACAGCGACGTGTCGGTCTCCACGAAGAACGCCCGCCGCGGCGGAAAGCCCGGGAATCGACGGGCCGCGAACCGCTCGTAGCGATCGGTGGAGGAAAAGAGGTAGAGGTGTACCGGTTCGTCGGAAACCGGCAGCCCGAGCTGCTGGCTGACGTCCACCCGCAGCGACTCGAGGTCGCGCACGAGCCTGTGCTGCGCCGCGAGCGGAAAATCGGCCCGGATCACGAGCTGCCCCGAGCAGATCTCCGTTCCCTCAGGCAGATCCGCGTCGCGGCCGGCGATCGCTCCGCCAGCAGCACGCCAGACCTGTCCTGCCGGAACGGCAACGGAGGCGCAGCCGACCAGCGACAGCGACATCGCGCAGCCGACCAGCGACATCGCGCAGCCGACCAGCAACCCCGCGCAGCCGACCAGCAACCCCGCGCAGCTGACCAGCAATCCCGCGCAGCCGCCCACTAGGCCGACGACACCGACAGTGGAGCCGACCTTCGGGGGGCGGCGAGCGGGGCAGGGGAGATGCATGGGGCCGGGAGACTAGCCCCCCACCGCGGACCCGCCAAGGCCACTCCGGCGGCCTTTCCGGTCCAGCCAGCGGAGCGTTCCCAGCAGCACGTCCCCCGAGGTCGGGCGGGCGAGCACCCACGCGGCGCCGGCGCGGATCGCCTCACAGGTTCGATCCCCTCTGGGAAACGACTCGAGCAGCACGATGTCGGTCTCGGGACGGTGGGCCGCAAGGATCCCCAGCCAGGGAAGTTCCGCGGAGACCGATCCCTCGCATTCCCAGAGCAGCACGTCGGCCGACGCGTCGATCGTGGGGCGGCCGACCGCGGCGGAGTCGGCAGGAACGCGGAACGACGTCAGGAGCGACACGAGCCCGTCGAGCGACTCGGGACGCGCGGCGGCGACGGCCACCGTCCTCCGGGAGGCCGCTTCATCGGCAGCCGCGGCTCCATCTCGCACGCCAACGAGCAGACGCTCTTCCCTCCGGAGCGTCAGGGGCTGGCCGAGCCAGCCTGGCCGACCAGCCTCGACGTCCTCGAGCCAGCAATCGAGCCGGCCGGGCAGTTCGTGCCACGGGATCTCCTCGACGCCGGGCGTCGGCGGACCGCTGCGTCGGCGGCCCTCGCAGAGGCTCGACGAGATCGCAACGAACCGGCAGAGCGGCCACCTTCGCGCCAGCCGCAGCGCCGTCTCGTGCACGGCACGCCTCGGCCCGTCCGCGGCGAGGCAGGCCAGAAGCGGGCCTCGCGGGTCGCACCGTCCCTCTTGCTCCCGGCCGTTTTCCTCGAGAACGGTCGTCTCCAGCCGCAAGGCGAGAACGCCACGGGCGAGTTCGAATTCGTCGGTGTCGGTTGGACCGATCCAGACGGCCCGCCGATTCCCGTCGCCCGCCTTCATGTCACACGTCGTGAATTGGTCATGGCTGTCAAGCCCGAATCTCGCTCGAGCCATCGCAAGGACGATAGCCGCGGCGAAGAGGAATGGGCAAGCGGGGGCATTCGCCTTCCGCCCCGCTTTCGCCGTTTTGACGCGCTGGGTATGCGCGGCCGAAGCGGGGTTGACCGTTTCGGCTATGCCCGGACAATCACGCCGCATTCGAAAGAATCCGGCGGGTGTCGATCGGTCATGGACGACCGCATCCCCCACTCCGGATGCGATCGTGGCGAAGCATGGCAGGAGGCCGATTTCATGGGCGACGTATTCGACGGCGTCGGCGATGGCGTGTCGAGAGACCAGGGGGTTGACCGCGGGAGGGGCGGTCGCAATCCGGCCGTCCGGCTCTCGGAGGTTCTGTCGGCGCCGCGGTTCATCGCCTGCCGCGACGTGCTCGGCCGCGGCGTGAGCGACGACGTCGAGACATGCCGCACCGGCGACATCTTCGTCGCCAGTGAGCGAGCGGATCGCGACGGACACTGCGACGTCGCGGAGGCGATCGCCAGGGGCGTGGCCGGGGTCGTCGCGGAACGCATGGTGCCGACCTTCGGCGTGCCCCTCTGTCTTGTGAAGGATTCCTCGGAAGCCTTCGCGAGAATCGCCCATGCCCTCCACGATCATCCGGACCGCCGCATGCGGCTGATCGCCGTGACCGGCACGAGCGGCAAGACGACGACCGCATGGCTCATCGCGTCGGTGCTCGCCGAAGCGGGCATCGCCGTGGGCGTGCTGTCCGATCTCGGATGTCTCGACGCCGACGGGCTCGCGCCGATGCTTGCCGGGCCTGACGGGCGACTCCTCGACGACCCGCGACTGCTCGCCCGCGGTCTCTCGAGGCTCGCCGACACCGGCTGCACGCATGCGGTCGTCGAGGTTTCGAGCCGCATGCTCGCCTCGCGTTCGCTGGCCGGGGTCGTCTGCGAGACGGTCGCCGTCACGAATCTCGCGACGGCTCACCTCGATCTCCACGGCACCCGCCGCGCCTACCACGCGATCCAGCGGCGGATCCTCGACTTCCTCCACCCCGACGGCTGCCTCGTCGTCAACGGTGACGACCGCCGGCTCGTGAGGATGGCGGAGCGGTATGACGGCTTCGGCCTCTCCGCGACGCTCGTCGGCGAGGGAGACGTCAGCGGTTCGCCCGTCGAGCGGAGCCTTCGCGGCCAGACGTTCCTGCTGTCGCACCGCGGGAGCCTCGTGCCGGTGTCCGTGCCGACGCCGGTCGCATCGTTCGCCCGCAATGCCGTGGTGGCCGCGGCGGTCGGCGTTCGCTACGGGCTGCCGCTCGAGCGGGTCGCGAGCGGGATCGAGGCCGCCGGCAGCGTGTCGGGCCGGATCGAGCCGCTCGCCTGCGGACAGTCGTTCGCCGCCTTTCTCGATCGGCCGACGAGCCGCCACCAGCTCGCCAGCACGCTCGCGAGCCTGCGGCACCTCGCCCGCGGCCGGCTGGTCGTGATGCTCGGCGAGCGGGTCGCCGAAGGGATCGGTCTCGATGCGGCCGACGACCTGCTCGACAAATGGTGCGATGAACTGGTGTTCGTCGGGGAAACGCGGCGACGCGAGGTCGCCACGCTCGGCCGGATCGGCCGCGTGCTCGACGGCCTCGAAGAGGAAGACTGCCTCCTCGTGCTGGACGACGCGCCGCCGTTTTCCAGCTCCCCCACCGATCCTTCGGGGGAGCCGATGGCGATTGCGTCTCTGGTCGAGGCCTGGATGCGTTCGCACGAGCCGGCCGCCATTCCCCGCGGCATCAACCGGGCCGCGTGAATCGGGCCGGTTCGGGTGGACGTGCACCCGCACGGCAGCGCACAATCTCGGTCGGCGGAGGTCGGCGATTCAACCGCCGGCGGACCGTCGGTCGATCGAGATCCCCACAACGTGATCATTCCTCCGAGCCGAGGTTCGAGTGCCTACCCGAAAAGCTGATTCCCCTGCCGGCACGACCCCCTTCGACGATGTGGCTGTCGCCGTCGCGTGCGACGAGCCGCTGGCCCGACACACGTGGCTCGGTCTCGGCGGCCCGGCGAGGTATTTCTGCGAGCCGGTCGGCGTGGAGGCCCTCTCGAAGGTCGTCGCGCGATGCCATGAACGGGGCGTTCCATTGAAGGTGATCGGCGGCGGCTCGAACCTTCTCGTGCCGTCGAGCGGCTTTCAGGGAATGGTCGTGCGGCTTTCCGGTCCGGAGTTCAGCGCGATCCGGGTCGATCCGCCGTGTGTCGAAGCCGGTGCGGGAGCGAAACTCGTGCACGTGGTGTCCGCGGCGGTGCAGGCGGGTCTCGGCGGGCTCGAATCGCTCGTCGGGATCCCGGGAACCCTCGGCGGGGCGCTCGTCGGCAACGCGGGCGGCCACGGCGGCGAGATCGGGCAGCGGATCGTCAGCGTCTCCGTCATGAACGCCGACGGCAGTCTCGCCGAGCGGAAGGCGTCGGAGGTCTCGTTCCAGTCGCGGTGGAGCAGCCTCGACGATGCGATCGTGATCGGCTGCCGATTCGAGCTGGACCGCGAGACGGCCGAGACGCTCACGAAGCGGATGCAGAAACAGTGGATCGTGCAGCGGTCGGAGCAGCCATCAGGCACGAGGTCGGTCGCGATGATGTTCAAGGATCCGCCGGGCACGACCGCCGAATCGCTCGTTTACCAGTCGGGTGCGAAGGATCTTCGGGTCGGCGAGGCGGCCGTGTCGGAGGCTCACGCCAACTTCGTCGTCGCGTCGGTGCGATGTACGAGCGAGGAAGTGCGATCGCTCGTCGAGGCGGTCCGCTCGCGGGTCCGCGAACGTCTCGGGGTCGAACTGACGCCGCAGATCGAAGTGTGGTGAGCATGAACGGCTCGACCCGCGGCAAGCCCCGCTCTCCGGAGCCGCTCAAGAAGGGCCTCGGCAGCTTCATCGCGAGGCGGAAAGCCGGACTGGGCGGAGCGGCCGTGTTGATGCTCGCGGCGGCCGGTGCCGCGTGGCTCTGGTCGGCGTACGGGCCGCGGGTTCGGATGGGGCCGCAGTACGCATTGCCGCAGGAGTCGATCGCGGTCTTCGGCATTCCCGCCTGGGTGAAGACGGATCTCAAGCTCGACGTGCTCCGCTCCGCCAGTCTCGACGGCCCGCTCGCCGTCGATGACCCCGACCTGTCTCGGCGGATCGCCCGTGGTTTCGCGATGCATCCGTGGGTGAAGCAGGTCGTCGGCGTGGAGCTTCTTCATCCGCCGGGAGCGAGGGTCGAAATCCTCTGCCGGCAGCCCGTTGCGATGGTGAAGGTGGAAGGAGGCGTCCTGCCGATCGACGGCGAGGGGGTGGTGCTCCCGAGCGACGGGTTCACGGCGGAAGACGCCGCGGCGTATCCGAAGGTCGTCGGCATCGCCTCGAGCCCGCAGGGGCCCGCGGGCGCGCCGTGGGGCGACGAGGCGGTGGAAGAGGCCGGCGGCATCGCGATGCTCGTGCAACCGGAACGGCAGTCGCTCGGGCCGTTGCAGATGCGGTTCGACGCCGTGGAGGGGCAGCGGCGTTGGATGCTCCAGCGGCCGGACGCGGAAGGGAAGGAAGGGGGGCGGATCCGGTTCGGGGCCGCCCCCGGCAAGGAACGGCCGGGCGAGCCGTCCGCTGCGGCGAAGCTCGCACGGCTCCGGCAGCTCGGCGCGTCCGCCCTCGAGCCGGGCGAGTCGCTCGACCTCACGGTCCCGGAGTCGGTTCCTCCGGCCCCTCGCGAAGCACCACCTTCCGCAGATCCTGGAAGCGGGGGTGATCCGCCGAACGGCACCACTCGAACAGGATCGACTCCGACGTCGTGAGAATCGCCCCCGATGCTTCAAGCCTGCGGATCGCCGTCTCGTGATCGATCCGGTGCCGCGACGCCACGGCATCGACCGGCACGAACACACTGAAGCCGCGGGCGAGCAGGTCCACCGCCGTCTGGAGGATGCACACGTGGGTCTCGACGCCCGCGAGCACGACCGACTCGACCGTCGTCGCCTCGGCGAGTGACGCGAGGAACGCTTCGCTGCCGCAGCAGCTGAAGGAGAGCTTCTCGATCGCCCGCGGCATGCGGCCGGCGACCTCGGGATCGGTCGGGCCGAGCCCCGTGGGATACTGCTCGGCGAGCAGCCGGCGGACGCCAAGCATTCCGGCCCCGTCGGCAAGGCGGCAGATCCGATCGATCACCGCCGCCGCCCCGGGGATCGCCGGAACGAGCCTCTGCTGGACGTCGATCACGGCGAGAACGGTCGTTTCGGGGCGGGTGCGCATGGCGTGGGTCTCGAGGTGACTCGCGGGCTCGGCTGCGAGTGGGAGCGTAGCAGACGGGCCTCGCCGCGGGTCACGGGCCGCAAACCGCATCGACCACGGCGTCGTACGGCGGCCCAGGTGACGACGCCAGGAGACGTCGCGAGGTTTCGCCCGTGACCTCGAGTTGGAGCGTGAGGCGGTGCGCAGGGAGCGAGCCCCCGAGCCGCTCCGCCCACTCGACCACGAGCCACCCGGGCCCCTCCTCGAGGTCCGCCCAGCCGATCGAGGCGAGCTCGGAGCCGCCGGCGAGCCGGTAGGCGTCGACGTGGACGAGCCGAGGCGGTCGCGGCGTCGCACGCCCGGGGGGGACGTCGTGGACGTGGACGATTCCGAACGTGGGGCTCGTCACCTCGGCCGGGTCGATGCCCACCGCGGCGGCGACCGCCTTCACGAAGGTGGTTTTCCCGGCGCCGAGGTCGCCGTCGATGGCGACGGTCGCATTCACCGGAAGGCTCGCGGCGAGCCGTGCCGCCGCGCGCACGGTCGCGGCCATGCTCTCGAGATCGATCCGGGCCAGCCTGCTCATCCGGCCTCCTCGTCGAATCGGTGCAGGAATCCGGTCGCAGGCAGCGTCGCGAGCGATCCGTCCGGCCTTTGCTGCTTGAGGCCCTCGCCGGCGACGATGCCGCCGATCTTCGCAAGCTCGACGCCGTCGGGGGCCGCGGCGAGCAGTTCCTCCGCCGCGTCGGCCGGCATGGCGAGCACGAGCTCGAAATCCTCGCCGTCTCCGAGGGCCCGCTCGATGGGTGTTCGGCCGCCGGGCTCGGCGGCCGCCGCCCGGAAGGCGTCGTCGTGAATCGGCACCTCCTCGGGGGCGATCCAGGCGGCGACGCCGCTCGCCCTGGCGAGCCTCGCGAGATCGAGCGACAGCCCGTCGCTCACGTCGATTGCCGCATGGACCGGAAACCGCTCGGCGATCGCGATCGCCTCACGGCAGCGGGGCCGCGGCGAGAGGTGCCGGCCGAGGAGGCTCCCGCCGAAGCGGCCCGTGACGACGATCGCGTCGCCGGGCCTCGCGCCGTCGCGTCGCCAGGCCCGGCCCGGAGGCACGCTGCCGATCGCCGTCACCGACACGACGAGCCCGCCTTCCCAGGCGTTCGTGTCGCCGCCGGCGAGCGTCACGTCGAAGGCCGTTGCGACCTCGAGCAGCCCTTCGAACAGTTCGCGTCCGATCGCTTCACCATCATCGCGCGGCAGCGTCACGGCGACGACCGCCGCTTCGGGACGAGCCGCCATCGCCGCGAGGTCGCTCAGGTTCACGGCCATGGCCTTGCGACCCACGTCCCGCGGCCGGCAGCGGCCCGGGCCGTCCCCCAGCAGAAAATCGACCCCTTCGGCGAGCATGTCGGTGGTCACGACCGTCCGCCGCATCGCCGGCGGCCGCAGCACGGCCGCGTCGTCCCCCGGAGGCACCTCGAGCCGGCCGTCGGTCGGCAGACGGGCGAGCAACCAATCGACGAACGTGTCTTCCAAGGGCTGGTTTCCCGGGCGGCGGACCTGGCGAATCCTACCGCACGGCCGGCCGCGAGTCCGCCGGAAGCCGCGACGAGGCGGCCCTACCGTCGGACGGTGTCCCAGGTGAGATGCCCGAAGAGCGTTTCGCCCCCGCGGAGCACGTAGAACTTGAGTGGCCCGAGCTGATCCTGCTGGGCTCGATCGAGAACGTAGAGCACGTTGTCGGGGGAGATCGTCTCCCAGACGTGGAGCCCGACGAGGATGTCACCCGGCCGGATTCCCTCGTCGGCCGCGGGCCCTTTGGGCCGCACCGCGGAGACGAGGAGGCCGCCGCGATATCGTGATTGAAGCTTTTGCACCTCGCCGGCCCTCATCACCTCGAGGCGAACGCCGAGCTCCTTCCAGAGCCTCGTTTCCGGGGAGGTTGGCTGGGTTTTCGCCGCCGCCAGCGCGAGCGTGATGTTGGCCGGGCCGTCGGACCGGGTCACGACGAACGGGACCGCGTCGCCCGCCTTGCGGCCGAGGAGCGCCCGCTCGATGTCGAGCGGCGTCGAGACGGCGAGATCTCCGACGCGGGTGATGACGTCCCCCTCGCGCACGCCGAACGTCTCGGCCGGGCTCTCGCGGTGGACGGCAGTCACGACGACACCCTTGCGGTCGCCGCGGGCCACGATGCCGTGCCACGTGCGATCGACCCGCTCCACCGACAGCAGGCTCGTGACCACCTCGACGACATGATCGACGGGAATGGCGAAGCCGATCCCCTGGGCCCCCGCACGAACCGCCACGTTCACGCCGATCATCTCACCGTTGATGTTCAGAAGCGGCCCGCCGGAGTTGCCCGGGTTGATGCTCGCGTCGGTCTGGATGAGGTCTTCGTATCGCTGGGTGCGGCTCACCTCGACGTTTCGGTGGAGCGCTGAAACGATGCCGCGGGTGACCGTGTGCTCGTAGCCGTAGGCGTTGCCGAGCGCGATCACCGTCTCGCCGATCATGAGGTCGCTCGAGGTGCCCATGCGGATCACCCGGAGCGGCTCCGCGGATTCGAGCTTGATGACGGCCAGGTCCGTTTTGGCGTCGTGCGACACGAGCGTCGCCGTGGTCGAGTCTCCCGAGGCCATCGTGACCTCGATTTTCTTCACGCCCTCCACGACGTGGAAGTTGGTGACGACGTAACCGCGGGGATCGATGACGACCCCGGTTCCCATGCCGTTGACCCGGCGAGGACTACCTTCCGCGTCCGAGTCGCCCCCGGCGACGAGCTTCTGGCCGTGGATGTTCACCACGGCGTCACGCTGCGACTCGATCGCCTCGACGATAGCCGTGCGGCGAGGATCGGCCGCCCGGGCCGGTGCGATGACGTCAGCGGCGAAAGCCAGAACCGCGATCGATGCAAGGAGGGCATTTCGTGGCATCGGCTGGAACGGACCCCCTGGGCGATCGGAATCGGGCACAGGGGGAGGATCGGACGGTTGCCATTGCCGCTTCAAAGCCTCTCTTCGCCGTCTGCATGCGTTCCCCAGTCCTCCGGGGTTGCCAGGACGATGTTTCTCACGGTCCGAGCAGGGGACCGGTGGTCGTGAGCCTGACGCGGCAGAGGTGCGAATCGGCCGTCATGTAGAGCGTGCGGCCGTCTCCGCCGAAGCCACAGTTGGCCGTCGCCTGCCCGGTGAGGAGGGTTCCGAGGTGGGTTCCGTCGGCCGCGAACACGAGCACGCCGCCGGGGCCGGTTGCGAAGACGTTGCCGGCAAGGTCGACCTTCAGCCCGTCCGGCAGCCCCTTCTTCCGCTCCTTGAACAGCTTCGTGCCGTCGAAGAACGTGCGGCCCTCGTCGAGCGTCCCATCGGGCTTCACGTTGAAGACCTTCCAGATCGGGGCTTCCGGATCGGACTGGGCGACATAGAGCCGCTTCTCGTCGGGGGAGAGGCAGATGCCGTTCGGACGGGTCAGCGTGTCGCAGAGGAGCGTCACGGTGCCGTCGGGCGTCACCCGGTAGATGCCGCAGAAATCGAGCTCACGGCGCTCGTCGTCCCAGCCCTTCGGCAGTCCGTAGGGAGGATCGGTGAAGTAGATCGCGCCCGAGGAGTGCACCGTGCAGTCGTTGGGGCTGTTGAACCGCTTGCCGCGGTAGTTGTCGGCGACGGTCCGCTTGCCGCCGCCGGGCGTGAGCCGGCTGACGCGGCGGTCGCCGTGCTCGCAGGAGATCAGGTTGCCCTGCCGGTCGAGCGTGAGACCGTTGCTGCCGCGGACTTCACCGGCCGGCCCCCGGCCGGTGAACCCGGCGGGATCGAGGAACACGCTCAGGCCCTCGCCATCCTTGAACCGCATCACGCGGTTGCGGGGAATGTCGCTGAACAGGATCGCCTGCTGGTCCTTGAGCCACACGGGCCCCTCGGCCCACTCGAAGCCGCTCGCGAGCACCTCGATCGTCGCATCACGCGGCACGAGGGCGTCGAACCGCGGGTCGAGCCGCTCGATCGATCCGAGCGTGGGGAGGAGGTCCGGCGGGCCTCCCTCCTCGGCCCGTGCGGCGACCGACGCGCAAACGAAGAGGCATGTGAGGGAAAAACGACGTACCAGATTCATGGCCACGCTCCCAGGAGGTCTCGATCCGCCTGTCCACGCTTTGGACACGAAGATCCTGTCGGCACGACATCCCGTGGTCAAGTCGGCCCGCGCCGCAGCGGCCCGAAGACGCCGTCAACTCGATCGCCCGTCAATTCGGTCGCGCTGGCGACCGCTCGATCGCCGACCGTTTGATCACGGCGTCGAGCAGCACGAGCGGCGCGTCACCTTCCGCCGTGAGCGCAGCCGTCAGGCCGGCGGGGATGCCGAAGTGGTCGTGCGGCTCGATCGCCGCCTCCTCGCCGGCGATCGAGAGCCGGCCCCGGCCAACGGATAGCCCGGTCAATGGCACTTCCGCAACGGTTTCCGGGCTGATGAGCGACTCATGAGCCTCGGGGAGAACGGCCTGGGCGTCCGGAGGCGGTTTCCCAAAACACCGAAACACCACGCAAGCCCGCTGCGATGTCGGTTTTCTCGCGTCTGCGCAGACCGCGTCCCGGTTTGCCGCTCCCGGGCTTCGAAGCCTTGCGTCCGGCACCGGTCAGGGGCTGTGGATGTCGGTCGCGGGCAGCTCATCGGGCGACGCATGGAAGACGTCGCGTTCGTCAGATGCCTGGAGGAGCTCGCCCCAGTCGGCGGGCGGGCGTCGCGCAGGTGAAAGCGGAGGCGGCTCGAGAGGCTCGCCCGAGTGTGTCAGGATCTTCCGAATCGGCCCCGGCTCGCGGACAGGAAGTCTGCAGCAACCGGAGGTTGCCAAGAGTGCGAAGGCCAGGAATGGTTTCGCACTCGGAAAGCAGTCTGAAGGCGATCAGCCGGACGTCGCCCCCGCAGTTCGGGCACGCAAAAGGAAACTCCTCCAACCCAGGCGGATACCGAGTCGTCCCGAGGATCATCGTAATCGGCAGACGACGCACTCGGGTACAGGCCTCGCTCACCGAGACGAACGCAC
>DHLZ01000155.1 GCA_002405515.1 Planctomycetaceae bacterium UBA4655 | reverse complement strand
CCCTCCCCCCGGCCCTCCCGTCCTCCCCTTCCCCCTCCCCTCTTTTTTTTTTATTTCGTCGTGGTTTTGGTTTTTTTCCTTTTTATCCTTTTACGTCGCTCTTCTGATCTGATGCGTCCGCCCCCGCCGGCGACAATGCGGTGTCGTTCGGGCGGGCTCACGACCGGGCATCCACACGCAGGGAAGATCGAACCAGATAGAGTCACGCGCCGAATCAGTAGCGGCTCTTGTCACCGGCGGCTCGCATGGTTCTGGGCGGGCGCGCGAAAAAGCCCCCGGCCATCCTGGCCGGGGGCTTTCGCAAGACGCTCGACCGCGAGGGATCGAATGACTACTGAGGCAAACTCGAGACGTTGCGCTCGTAGGCCGCCTGATCGCGGGTGAGCAGCGCCGTGAACAGTTCGATCGCGACGTTTTCGTCGATGAACCGCACCGCTCCGTCACCGAGCGTGACCTGCAGACCGCCGGGGTGGAACGAATAGGGCTGGCTCGAGCCCTCGGTGCCGTAAACCGAATAGCCGGTCGTGCCGTAGGCTTCCGAGCCGTGGTTGAAGCCATTCGTGCGATTGAGGAACGGCCCTGGAATTGTGGTGCCTGCGGCGTTTGACCCCTCGAAGAGGATGTCGCTCGCCGGCCGGCACCAGCCGCCGGCGTTCGTGTGAGCGGTGGTGAGGTTGTTGCTCACCTGCTTGCCGCGCTGGTACACGAACGGACGTCCACCAGACTCGACGATCGCGATCGTGTTCGACAGGCCGTCGATGACGTCCTTGAAGGTGATCGACGCGTTCTTCGGGAGCATGCCATTCGTCGTGGTGCCACTCGACGACGTCCTGGCCAGGCTCTCCCGAACAAGCGTGCTCTTGAGGACGGATGAGCCGCCGATCGTCACACTGCCCGTGACGGTGGTAGCGAGCCCCGGAGCCACGCCCAGATTCGACGCGTAGTCGCCGACGGCCACGATCCCCGTGCCGAAGCCGGTCGTGCCGTCGGGATTGTGATCGAGCTGGTTGTTGTGCCGCGGCGCGGACGCGCACTCGAACTCCGGGATGCGCACCTCCGTGACGGGCAGATTGTTGGCGTGGCTCCAGGTGACGCTCGTGTCGTACTTGTCCCAGAGCGGCTTCTTGTCGAGCCAGGGAAGCATGTAGACGAACACGCCGCATCGCACCGTCGAAGCTTCCGGCGGCCGGCCGCCGCTGGGCAATCTATTTCTCGCGTCGTGGAAACCGTGGATCGCGAGGCCCTGCTGCTTGAGGTTGTTCGAGCACGCGGAGCGGCGGGCCGATTCACGAGCCGACTGGACGGCCGGCAGGAGCAGGCCGACGAGCGTGCCGATGATGGCGATCACCACCAGCAGCTCGACGAGCGTGAAGCCCCGCGGCACGGGCCGCTGGCCCGTCCGGAGGCGAAAGAGGGAATGTTTCATGGGTTTGATTCTCCTGGGAATGAAACGGATCTGGTCAACTCTGAACAACGGAAACACAACAGACATCACACACGTCATCGATGGAACGTGATCGGAGGCAGGTCGTTCTTGCCCTCGCGGATCGTCACGCTGAGCGGCGAGGTCGTCGGCGACGCATACCGCTTGGGCAACGAGTTGCCGCCCACGGAGCCGTCCTTGGCGACCTGAAACCACTGCACGGTGACCACGTAGTCACCGGCCGGGGCACCATCCCCCTTGGTGAATGTGGTGAGTGCGAACGTGCCGTCAGCCTGCACAGTGGCAGAGGGCGTGGCCTCGTCGGGCAGCGTCATGCCACGAGGGTGGAGTCGAATCTGCGCACCCACGAGCGGCGTCTTTCCGACGCAGGCGACCCCCACGGCGGGATGCACCGAGCAGGCAGGCCGCGCCTTGAGCGCGCTGGCAAAAAGCACACCGCCGACTGCCAGGACCACGGCGGCCGTCAGGATCCAGCGCACGACCCCCAGCCTGGCAACGGACTCGCGGATCGTGGCGGAGACGGACCCGATGGCCTCACCGAGGACCGACGGCCTGGTCTCCGGCGTGCTGCCGTACTGGTGCCGCTTGCGGCGGCGGTTGACGATCTCGCGGATCGCCGCATCGGCCGCGGCGCTCGTGGCGGTTGATTGCACCCGGGACCGGTGCTTGTGCTGCGGGGACGGATTCCCTGAATTGGAGAAGGCGTAGGCGGCGGAGGACATGTCGAGGGCTCCTTGAAAGCCATCGCGTTCCTCCGGTTCTTCCGGTCGGTATCGCGGATCGGGTGTTTGGGCTAGGGTTTCGTGGTGAAGTTCGGGTCAGCGGGTGAATCGGGTCTTCTCGGTCCGTTCGATCTGGACGACGACGCCGTCCTGGACGATCGTGAGCACCGAGCCGTAGCGGAGCCCACGGAGGGCTTCGCCAATGCGGCTCAGGGTGGCCTCATCGCCGGTCGCCGCCGCAGAGCGGCTTTGGCCGACGCTGCTCCTGCCCTTCGCTGTTTCCTGATCGTTGTGATGGGCGTCCATGTCAGATCACGTACTCCGGTCCTGGGAGAAACACTCTCGCCTTCCGTGGCGTGATGGCGACCCGCTCGCCGGGCAGAAGCGCGAGTCCACGGGCCTTGTCGGTCGGGACGTCCACGTAGAGCTCCTCGCCCCCGGCCGCCGTGCGGCAGGCGACGCGGGTGACGGCGCCACCAGGCGTCACGCGAAGCACGCTCGCCGGCAGGCTTCTCGTCTCCTGGCCGGGAATGCCGGGGCGGTCGATGTCGAGCTCGTGCGGCCGCAGGTAGACCTTTGCCTCCCGCGACTGGGCATGGGGATACTCGGGGAAGTCGATCGGGATGCCGTGCCAGAAGGCCCGGCCCCCCTCGACCCGGCCGTGGAACACGTTCACCTGGCCGAGGAAGTCGATCACGAACGGCGTCGCCGGGCGATCGAAGACCTCCTCCGGGCTGCCGTGCTGCTCGATCTTCCCATGATTCATCACCACGACCCGATCGGCGAGTTCGAACGCCTCCTCCTGATCGTGCGTCACGAAGATGCTCGTCATCCCGATCTCGTCGTGGAGCCGCCGCAGCCACTGCCGCAATTCCACCCGCACCTTCGCGTCGAGGGCGCCGAACGGCTCGTCGAGCAGGAGCATCTTCGGCCGGATCGCAAGCGCCCTCGCGAGCGCCACCCGCTGCCGCTGGCCGCCGGAGAGCTGCGAGGGCTTCCTGCCGCCGAGCCCGTCGAGCCGCACGAGGTGCAGAAGCTCGTTCACCCGCTCGCGGATCGCCGCCTCCGGCTCCTTCCTCACCCGCAGGCCGAAGGCGATGTTCTCGAAGACGCTCATGTGGCGAAAGAGGGCGTAGTGCTGGAAGACGAAGCCCACGCCCCGGCGGCGGGCGTGAAGATCGGTGACGTCCTCGCCGTTCTCGGTGATCATGCCGGCATCGGCCGACTCGAGCCCCGCGATGATCCGCAGGAGCGTGGTCTTGCCGGAGCCCGACGGCCCGAGGAGCGCGAGCAGCGTTCCCTCCGGCACGTCGAGCGACACGCGATCGAGCGCCTTGAAGCTGCCGAACGACTTCGTGATTCCGCGTACGGACAGGCTCATGCGACGGCCTCCTTCGGGCTTGCGATGGCGAGGCTGGCGACCGCGGGTGAATCGGCCGGCGGGGCCAGCCCCTCCCGCTCGTGAAACTCGGCCTCGATCCGACGCTCGATCACGAACTTCACGATGAGCGTCACGAGCGCGATGCTCGCGAGCACGCTCGCGACGGCCATCGAGGCGGGCGTACGGTATTCCTGAAAGAGCTTCTCGACCCGCAGCGGCATCGTGTCGGTGGCCCCCGCGATGTGGCCGCTCACGACGTAGACCGCGCCGAATTCCCCCATCGCGCGGGCGTTGGCGAGCACGATCCCGTGCAGGAGCGCCCAGCGGATGTTCGGAAGCGTCACCCGCCAGAACACCTGCCAGCCGCCGGCGCCCAGGCTCACCGCGGCGAGTTCCTCCTCCGGCCCGATCGCCTCCATCACCGGGATCAGCTCCCGCACGACCAGCGGCAGCGTCACGAACGTCGTCGCGAGCACGAGCCCCGGCCAGGAGAAGATCACCTTGAGCGAGAGCCACTCGAGCGTCGGCCCGAGCAGCCCCTGCCGGCCGAAAATGAGCACGATCGCCAGGCCCGCCACGACCGGCGAGACCGCGAACGGCACATCGAAGAACGAGATCAGAAGCGACCGGCCTGGAAAGCGGAAGCGGGCCACGAGCCAGGCCGCCGCGACGCCGAAGACCGTGTTGAACGCCACGGCGACCGGGGCCACCGTGAGCGACAGCCAGATCGCATGACGGGTGTCGGGATCGTGGGCGATCGCCCGCCACCAGGCGGCCGGCCCCTCGGCGAGCGCCTCGAAGAACACGCTTGCCAGCGGCACGACGATCACTCCGCCGACGATCGCGAACGCGGCGGCGATTGCCGCCGCACGGGCAAGCGGGCTGGAACCGGTGGTGGTGGGTGTGGAGGACATGCGTGGCATCGGATCACTGGGCGGCGCGGGCCACCCGCTGCTGCAGGACATTGACGACGACGAGCAGGCCGATCGAGAGCAGGAGGAGCACGACCGCGATCGCCGTCGCCTCGGCGTAGGCGAACTCCTCGAGCCGCGACACGATCAGCACCGGCGCGATCTCGGTCTTGAACGGCATGTTGCCGGAGATGAAGACGACCGAGCCGTACTCACCGAGCGAGCGGGCAAGCGCGAGCGCAAATCCCGTCAGCACGGCCGGCAGGATCGCGGGCAGCACGACCTTGAAAAAGGTCTGCAGCCGGCTCGCGCCGAGAATCCTTGCCGCCTCCTCCGTGTCGCGGTCGAGGCTCTCGATCACCGGCTGGACCACCCGCACGGCAAAGGGCAGGCTCACGAAGACGAGCACGAGCACGATGCCCGCCCGCGAGTAGGCCCCCTGGAATCCGAGCGGCACGAGATACCGGCCGAGCCAGCCCTTCTCGACGTAGAGCGTCGAGTAGACGAGCCCCGCGACGGCCGTCGGCAACGCCAGCGGCACGTCCACGAGCGAATCGAGCAGGCGACGGCCGGGAAAATTGATGCGGGCCAGGACCCAGGCGACCACGAGGCCGAGCGTGGAGCTGATCGCGGCGGCGGCGACCGATGCGCCAAGCGACACGGCATAGGCGGCGCGGGCCCGCGGCGTCCAGGCGGCGGCGACGAACCCCGCCGGCCCGAGCGACGCCGCCCGCAGCACGAGCACGGCCAGCGGCAGGATCACAAGCGCCGTCACGACGAGCCCCGTGATCGCGCCGCTCACTCCGAAGCCGGGAAGCACCTCCGCCCGCCGCCTCCGCGCGGGCAGACCCGACAGCGACTCATCGAGCGACAGCTCATTATCGAGGCGAATGCCGTCGAGCGGAATCGAGATGGCGGATTCGGGCGTCATTGTTCGGTCGTGTATTGTTCGGTCTCGTGTCATGAACTGGAGGGCTGGTCCGACTACTTTCCGCCGCCAGGCTGGTAGATCGCGTCGAACACGGCCCCTTCGGCGAAGAACTTCTTCATCGCGTCGTCCCAGTCCTTCGCGACACGCGTGATGTCGAAGGCGACGACCTCCGGCCAGACTTCACCCGGGGCGGGCGTCGGGGGCGATTCGCCCCAGGGGCGGTAGTGGTGCTTCGCGATGATCGCGCGGCCCTCGGGCGAGTAGAGGAACCCCAGGTAGGCCTCGGCAGCGTGGCGGGTGCCCCGCTTGTCGACGTTCTTGTCGACGACGGCGACCGGCGGGTCGACCCGGATCGTCCGCGGCGGGTAGATGATCTCGAGATCGCCCTTCGACTCCTTCACCTCGAGGTGCGCCTCGCTCTCGAACGTCAGATGGACGTCGCCGATTCCCTTCTGGGAAAACGTGGCCGTGGCAGCCCGGGCGCCGGTGTCGAGCACGGGCGTCCGCTTGTAGAGCTCCGTGACGAACGCTTTCGCCTCGTCTTCGGTGCCCCCGGTGGCGAGCACCGCTCCCCAGGCGGCAAGCAGGCTGTACTTGCCGTTGCCGCTCGTCTTGGGATTGGGCGTGATGATCGACACGTCTCCCTTCACGAGGTCGGGCCAATCCTTGATGTTCTTGGGGTTGCCCTTGCGAACGACGAAGACGACGACGGAGTGGTAGGGAATCGAGCCGTTGTCGAACCTGTTGGACCAGTCGGCACGCACCAGGCCGCTCCTGGCGACCGCATCGACGTCGGGCTGGAGGGCGAGCGTGATGACGTCGGCCTCGAGCCCGTCGATCACCGCACGGGCCTGGCTGCCGCTCGCCGCATGCGACTGCTTGACCTCGACCGCGGCGCCATGCTGGGAGGCGTAGTGCGTGGCGAAGGCGGCGTTGATCTCCTTGTAAAGCTCACGGGTCGGGTCGTAGGAGACGTTGAGGAGCGTGACCCCCGCGGCCTTCGGCACGGCAGCCGTGCCCGCGGCGGACCCGTCGCTCGTGGAGCAGCCGGCGACGAACGTCGTGCCGACAATCGCCGTTATGGCGAGCCACACTCGTTTCGGCGGTACTGGTGCCAGCGGTGACGTCGACGGCTTGGTTCCGGCATCGAGAGGCATGATGGCTTTCTGGTCTCGCAGGAGCGGTCGCGGAGGAACGAATCGGATGAACCGAAGCAATTGCAAACCCCATGCCACTCGTAAATCACGCGGCTCCAACCAGCCCAAGTTGCCAAGAAAACCGAATATCTAACGCAGATTTACGCATCGCAGGTGCGCCCGTGACAGGGAACGGATCGACTCATCATCTGCCATGGGGCCGTTGTATTTCACGGCCTGGCTCAAACCTCAGGCCAATCGGTGACATCGAGAACGGACGACGAGCCCGGCATCCCCACCAACTGATAGAGGGGCGTGGAGAGATACCGCTCACCACTGCTGCAGGCAAATGTCACAATCGTCTTGCCGGCATTGCGAGGCCGCATCGCCAGCCGGGCGGCCACCGCCACGTTGGCGCCGGTGCTGATGCCGACCAGAAGGCCCTCTTCCCGCGCGAGCCTGCGGGCCCAGTGGAAGGCTTCCGTCCCCGACACGGTTTCCACTGCATCGACCAGAGACGAGTCGTAGTTGGCTGGAACGAATCCCGCTCCGATTCCTTGGATCGGGTGAGGACCGCTTCTCCCCGACGAAATCACGGGCGACGCTTCCGGCTCGACAGCCACGCTTTCCGCCGAGGGCTTCAGCCGCTTGATGAACCGGCTGACGCCGCTGATCGTTCCGCCGGTACCGACGCCCGCGACGATGATGTCGACGGCACCGGCTGTCGCCTCCCATATTTCCGGCCCCGTGGTCGCCTCGTGAACGGCAGGATTCGCGGGATTCGAGAACTGCCGCGGCATCCAGCCATTCGGGGTTTCGGCAAGCAGATCCTCGGCCCGCTCGACGGCCCCCCGCATGCCGAGCCTGGCCGGAGTGAGCACGAACTTGGCCCCCAAGCCGAGCAACAGGCCCCGCCGCTCGTTGCTCATCGAATCCGGCATCGTGAGCGTGAGTTCATACCCCTTGGCGGCCGCGACGAATGCGAGAGCGATCCCCGTGTTGCCGCTCGTCGGCTCGATGATGTGGCCGCCGGGAACGAGCGAGCCGTCGCGTTCGGCCGCCTCGATCATGGCCAAGCCAATCCGGTCCTTCACGCTCGCAAGCGGATTTCGGCACTCCGCCTTCACGAATACGGCTGCCTGACGCTCTGGCAGAATCCTCGACAGTCGGAGGAGCGGTGTGCGGCCCACCGTGTCCAGCACCGACGCCGGGCCTTGAACCACCTTGGAACGGAGTGGTGCGGCTGGCGGCCAACGGTTGGTTCCTGGCGGGGCACCGAAAGCAGCCGTGCTGGAGGAAATGCCCATGCATATCTGGCCGTGCGAACCCCATGCCACAAAAAACAACGCAAAAATAATGAAAAATCACTTTTCCCAGAAGATTTGCTGGAACAACAACTTGGAAATATGCTTGCCAGCAACCAAATAATCCGGCTTATGGTCCATTTCCGATGGTGAACCTGCTCGCTGAGATCTGGCGCGAAGCGTCGCTGCACCTCGACATCGGGACATCGATCAAGTCGATCGGCGAACTCGTCGCCACCAAGATGCCCATCGACAGGATCGATGTGTATCGCATCGATGCGGGCCGCCGATCGCTCGAGCGGGTCGCCTCGCACGCAACGTCCGCCCAGCCAGTATCCGCCCAGCCAGCGGAGGCCGGTGCGACCGTGACCGAGATCTCGCCTCGGGCCTGGAAGAGGCTCGAGGCATGGCTCGAGCGGCGAACGGTCGCCGCCGCGAGCGACGTGCTCGACGAGGAATGGACGGGCATCCTGGTTCCCGCAACGCTCGCCCGCCGCGGCATGATCGGGCCGCTCGCGTCATGTTCATCGGTGCTCGGCGCGATCGTCGTCGTCTCGCAGGCCGGAAACGAGTTCAACGCCGAGCACCGCGAACTCTTCGGGCAGATTCTCGAGCCATGTGTTGTCGCGATCGAAAACGATCAGCGGCTGCACAGGCTCGAAAGCCTTCGCGAGGCGGCGGTAGCCGATCGGGAGTCGCTCCTGACACGGCTCGGCCGACAGTCTCTCAGCGAAGACGTGGTCGGCGGCCAGACCGGGCTCAAGCACGTCATGGAACGGGTCGAACTCGTCGCCACCTCCGACGTCCCCGTGCTCATCCTCGGCGACACCGGCACCGGCAAGGAGGTCGTCTCGCGGGCGATCCACACGCGTTCGAGGCAGGCCGGCGGACCGTTCATCCGCGTCAACTGCGGCGCGATCCCGCCGGAGCTCATCGATTCGCAGCTCTTCGGCCACGAGAAGGGGAGCTTCACCGGCGCCTCCGAGCAGCACCACGGCTGGTTCGAGCGGGCAAACGGCGGCACGCTCTTCCTCGACGAGATCGGCGAACTGCCGCTGCCGGCCCAGGTTCGCCTTCTCCGCGTGCTCCAGGACCACCAGATCGAGCGAGTGGGGGGGAAGTCGCCGATCCACGTCGAGGTGCGGATCGTGGCGGCCACGCACCGCGATCTCGCGCAGATGGTGAAGGACCGGACGTTTCGCGAGGATCTCTGGTATCGCATCAACATCTTTCCGATCCTCCTGCCGACGCTCCGGGAGCGGATCGAGGACATCCCGGCCCTCGTGCGGCACTTCGCCCACAAGGCCGCGATCCGTTTCGGGCTGCCAGCCGCGGAGCCGACGGCCGCCGATCTCGCGGCGCTCTCCGACTACCACTGGCCCGGCAACATCCGCGAGCTGGGGGCCGTCATCGACCGGGCCGTCATCCTCGGCAAGGGAAGGAGGCTCGACGTGACGACGGCGCTCGGCTTCAGCCGGCCGACGATTCCGGCACCGGTGCCGGCCGGCGCCACGATGTACGAGGTGATCCCCGAATCGCCGGCCCCTCCCAGCCCCGCCCCCGAGGCGGACGCGAGCCTCCCGAGCACGATTCTTCCGCTCCATGCCGCCATGCGGCAGCACATCGAACGGGCTCTCCTGGCCACCCGCGGACGGATCGAAGGAAAGCGGGGCGCCGCCACGATCCTCCAGATCAACCCGCACACCCTCCGCGCACGCATGCGGAAGCTCGGCATCGACGCCGACCGATTCCGCGAGTGATGTGCTCCAGGAAGTCCGCAGTCGTTGACCGGTGACGGTTGACAAGCCTGCCCATCCGAAAGAGACTCCATTCTAGTTGAACCAAAATGGAGCAGGCTCCCGAATGGTAGAAGCGTGGACGAGACTGCTGTCGCTCGATCTGCCTCGCGGGCAGTCGGCCTTTCTCTGGGGCGCCCGCAAAACGGGGAAATCGACGCTGCTGCGGACGGCCTTTCCGCAGAGCCTCACCTACGACTTTCTGAAGACCGATCTTGCCATGTCGTTCGGCGCCAGGCCGGCCCTGCTCCGGGAGCAACTCCTGGCCCGATCGGCGGCGGAGCTGAATCGACCGATCATCCTCGACGAGGTTCAGAAGGTTCCCGGCGTTCTCGACGAGGTACACTGGCTGATCGAACACCGCAGGCTTCAGTTCATCCTCTGCGGGTCGAGCGCCCGCAAGCTGAAACGCGGGCGGGCCAACCTGCTCGGTGGCCGTGCCTGGCGGTTCGAGATGTTTCCGTTGGTAACGGCCGAGTTTCCCGCGGCCGACGGGCCGCACGGCCGGTTCGACCTCCTCCGGGCGTTGAACCACGGCCTGCTGCCCTCCCATTATCTCTCCTCGCACCCACGGCGGACCCTGGAGGCCTACGTGCGCGACTACTTGAAAGAGGAGGTTTTCGACGAAGGGCTCACGCGAAACGTGCCGGCCTTCTCGCGATTCTTCGAGGCGGTGGGCTATTCGCACGGCGAGCTCGTGAACTATGCGAACATCGCCCGCGACTGCGGTGTGGACGCCAAGACGGTCAAGGAATACTTCCAGATCCTCTGCGACACGCTTCTCGGCCGGCTCGTGCCGCCGTACAAAAAACGACAGGAGCGACAGGTCATCACCAAGGCGCCCAAGTTCTATCTCTTCGACGTCGGTGTCGCCGGCGCGCTCACAAAACGGCATCTCGCGGAGCCGCGCGGGGAGCAGTTTGGCCGGGCTTTCGAACACCTCGTGTTCATGGAGCTCGCCGCCCACGCCTCGTATCGGGAACTCGGCTACGAGATCAGCTTCTGGCGGACCAAGGCCGGGGCCGAGGTGGATTTCGTGCTGGGGCAAGGGGAGGTCGCGATCGAGGTGAAGGGCACATCCCGCGTGGATGATCGGGAGCTCAGATCACTCGCGGTCTTTCACGAGACCCACCGCCCCCGGCTTTCGGTCGTGGTCTGCAACGAGCCCGAGGAGCGTCTCGTCGCCGGGGTTCGCATCCTGCCCTGGCGACTCTTTTTCGACGAACTCTGGAACGGCCGCATCATCAGCGGCTGACCACAGGTGGCCAGGGAAATCGCCAAGCCGCATCTGAACCCGCATATCGCCGGCGAAGTCATCCAGCCGCGGGGGACTTTTCAAAACCTGGCGAACCGGATAGCCTGCGAAAACTTTGACGGCCGTTCGGGAGTTGCCCGCGACCGCCATGGACACGGCCACGTGCCGTGGAAGCTGCGAAAAAATTTCGTGCGCTGCTGACCGGACGCACTGGAGGCACGCCTTGACCGCGAACGCGGAAAGGATGCCTCGATGCCCATTTTCGACGACAACGCCGACACGATCGGCAAGACGCCTCTCGTCAGGATCAACAGGCTCGCAACCGGGCTCGACGTCCGCCTGCTCGCCAAGATCGAGGGGCGTAATCCGGCCTACAGCGTGAAGTGCCGCATCGGCGCCGCGATGATCTGGGACGCCGAGCGGGAAGGCCTGCTCAAGCCGGGCGGCCACGTGCTCGAGCCGACGAGCGGCAACACCGGGATCGCCCTGGCGTTCGTCTGCGCCGCCAAGGGCTACCCGCTCACGCTCGTGATGCCCGAGTCGATGTCGCTCGAACGACGGGCGCTCTTGAAGGGCCTCGGCGCGGAGCTCCTGCTCACGCCGGCCGCCGAGGGAATGCGGGGGGCGGTCCGCAAGGCCGAGGAGATGGCGCAGGATCCCAAGTACTTCATGCCGCAGCAGTTCAAGAATCCCGCCAATCCCGCGATCCACTATCGCACGACCGGCCCCGAGATCTGGAACGACACCGAAGGGAAGATCGACGTGCTCGTGGCCGGCGTCGGCACCGGCGGAACGATCACGGGCGTTTCGCGGTTCATCAAGCATGCCCAGGGCCAGACGCTCTGGAGCGTGGCCGTGGAGCCGGCCGCGAGCCCGATCCTTTCCGGTGGCCAGCCGGGGCCGCACAAGATCCAGGGAATCGGCGCGGGGTTCATCCCCGACGTGCTCGACCAGTCGATCATCGACGAGGTCCTCACCGTGACCAACGACGAGGCGTTCGCGGTGGCCCGAAGGCTCGCGAAGGAGGAGGGGATTCTCTGCGGCATCAGCTGCGGCGCCGCGATGCATGCGGCGCTGCGGGTGGCCGCCCGGCCGGAATCGCAGGGCAAGACGATCGTCGTCGTGCTCCCCGACTCGGGCGAACGGTATCTCTCAACCGGAATCTACGAATCCTGAGTGCCATCCCCGGCATTCCGCACGGGACCCAACCACGCAAGACCAGCAGCCAGGTGATGGAAGCCATGTCGGACAACCTGCTCCAGCGGAGCGTGACGACCGCGGTCGCGAGGAACCTCGCGACGACGACGAAGACATCTCCCAAGATGATGTCGATCACGCCGCGGCATCTGCTCCACCTGCTGCCGTGGGTGCAGGTGGAGGGGGGCAGCTACCGCGTGAACCGCACGAAGGTGGAGCTCGCGAAGGCGGAGCGGCTCGCGATCGAGGCCGCGGATGGCAGGCTCGCCTTCGGGCCGGCGGCGCTGCGAAACGTGCCGCTCTTCGCGGGCCTTCCCGATTCATTGCTGGCACAAATGCAGGGGCGGTTCCGAACCGAGCGGGTGCCGCTCGGCAGTGACCTGTTGATCGAGGGGCAGGACCGCAGCACGTTTTTCGTGATCGCGCAGGGCCAGGTCGAGATCCTCTCGAAGGGGGTCCATGGCCGCGACCTGCGGGCGGCCCTGCTCGCGGAAGGGGAGTTCTTCGGCGAGGTCGATCTCGTGAGCGACAACCCCTCCGACAGCACCGTCCGCACGATTACCCCCTGCGTGCTCCTCACGCTCTCCCGCAAGGATCTCGACGCCGTCCTCGACGAGCTCCCCAACCTCCGCGACGACTTCCAGAAGGCGATCGCCGAGCACCTCGAACTCCGAAGCACCGTCAACCGCTACGGCGAACGCAACATCGACTTGGTCAGCGGATTCGCCGAGAACGTCGAGATCCCCGAGACCTTCGTCGACTACGCCGCCCACCCCCGCGAATACTCCCTCGCCGCCGTCCAGACCGTCGTCCGCGTCCACACCCGCGTCTCCGACCTCTACAACGGCCCCTACGACCAGCTCGAAGAGCAGATGCGGCTCACCATCGAGGGCATCAAGGAACGCCAGGAGTGGGACCTCGTCAACAGCCCCAAGTTCGGCCTCCTCCACTCCGTCGATCCCGCCATGCGGATCAGCACCCGCTACGGCGCCCCCACTCCGGACGACCTCGACGAGCTGCTCTCGCTCGTCTGGAAGAAGCCCGCCTTCTTCCTCGCCCATCCCAAGGCCATCGCAGCCTTCGAGCGGGAGTGCACCTGGCGGGGAGTGCCCCCGGTCACCACCAGCCTCTTCGGAACCCCCGTCATCACCTGGCGGGGAGTCCCGCTCGTCCCCTGCGACAAGCTCGAGGTGAAGAGCCGCTACGGGTCCAACCAGTCCTTCGGCACCACCAGCATCCTCCTCCTGCGGGTCGGCGAGGCCGATCAGGGCGTCGTCGGCCTCCACCAGACCGGCATCCCCGGCGAGATCATGCCGAGCCTCTCGGCACGGCTCATGGGGCTCGACAGCCTCGGCGTCGCCTCCTACCTCCTCACCCTCTACTTCTCCCTCGCCGTCCTCACCGACGACGCTCTCGGCGTCCTCGAAAACGTCGAAGTCGGCTACTACCACGACTACGAGCACCGCAAGGCGACGCCGAAGTGAAAGGCCGAGCAATGAATCAGCACGAACCTTCCGCCGGTCAGCTTTCCGCGATCGCCGGGCGACTGCTTGCCGAGGCGAACGCCCCCGACACGTCCGACCTTCCGCGGCCGCTCGTGCCCGCGGCGACGACGGCCGTGCCGATCCCGGCGGTCGCGCCGCCGACCGATCTCTCCGGCCTGCGGTCATTTCTCACGCAGATCCGCGGCACGCACCACCTCGCCCCGCGCGGTGTGCCGCGGTCCGACGGCACGGGCATCACGGCCCGGGGCCTGCCGACTCCCCCGGCCGGCTTCGGCCCGATCGACGTCTCGGCCGTTCGCCGCGATTTCCCGATCCTCGCGGAACGGGTCCACGGCAAGCCGCTCATCTGGCTCGACAACGCCGCGACGACGCAGAAGCCGCAGGTCGTAATCGATGCCCTGTCGCGGTTTTACGCCCACGACAACTCCAACATCCATCGCGCCGCCCACGCGCTCGCCGCCCGCGCCACCGACGCCTACGAAAACGCCCGCAGGACGACGGCCGATTTTCTCGGCGGCTCATCCGCCGACGAGATCATCTTCGTCCGCGGCTGCACCGAGGGGGGTGAATCTCGTCGCCAACAGCCTCGCGTCGTCGCTCTCCCGCGGCGACGAGATCGTCCTGCCGGAGCTCGAGCACCATGCCAACATCGTCCCCTGGCAGATGGTGGCCGAGCGAACCGGCGCCGTCATCCGCGTGGCCCCGATCGACGACCGCGGCGAGCTGATCCTCGAGGCCTACGAGGCGATCCTCGGCCCGCGGACGAAGATCGTGTCGATGTCGCATGCGTCGAACAGCCTCGGCACGATCCTGCCGGTCGAGATCATGACGGCGATGGCGAAGGCGAGGGGCGCGAGGGTGCTCGTGGACGGGGCGCAGAGCGTCTCGCACATCCCGGTGAACGTGCGGGCCATCGGCTGCGACTTCTACGTCTTCTCCGGCCACAAGATCTTCGGGCCGACCGGCATCGGCGCGGTCTACGCAACCACCGAAGCGCAGCGGTCGATGAAGCCCTGGCAGGGAGGCGGAAACATGATCCGCGACGTCACCTTCGCCCACACCAGCTACGCCGAGCCGCCGGCGCGGTTCGAGGCCGGCACTCCGAACATCGCCGACGCGATCGGCCTCGCCGCCGCGCTCGACTACGTCAGCGGGCTCGGCCGGGAGCGGATCGCGGCCCACGAGCACGCGCTCGTCGAGCATGCCACCGCCGCGCTCTCTGCCATCCCGGGGCTGCGGCTCGTCGGCACGGCGAGAGAAAAGGTGGGAGTGCTCTCGTTCGTGATCCCCGGCCGCGACCCGATCGAAATCGGCAAGTCGCTCGACCAAGAGGGGATTGCCGTCCGGGCCGGCCACCACTGCGCCCAGCCGTCGCTTCGGCACTTCGGCCTCGAAGCGACCGTCCGCCCGTCCCTCGCCCTCTACAACACGTCCGCCGAGATCGACCGGCTCGCCGAGTCGCTCAGGCGGATCGCCGACGCCTGAGGGGCGTTCCCCGACGGGAGCCCGCATGCCCGCGAGGCTCGGATCCACGGATCACGAGTCGCTCAGTGAGCGGGAAACGCTTGAGGAAGTGCCGCGGACCGGGCTACGATGGAAGAATGCCCGCGTCCAACGTTCCAGAGTCGGCCGACGTCTGCCGCGGTCGCCGCAGCCTGCCCTCGACCGCGGTGGCCACGATGCGCGTGCTGACGATCTGCATGGCGTCCTGCTGCCTGGTCGCCCGAGGCGAACAGATTCCGGAGTTCATCGAGAATTCGATCGGCGTCAGGATGAAGCTCCTGCCGGCCGGTACGTTCACGATGGGTGATGACCTGAGCGATTCCTTCCAGAGACCGGCGCATCGCGTGACCCTGTCGCGGCCGTTTTATCTGGGCGTGCACGAGGTGACGTGGGCCCAATGGAAGCGAGTGATGGACAGCCTGCCGAACGAGCGCGAGTCCGACGACCATCCTGCCGAGAGCGTAAGCTGGCAGGAAGTCGTCACCTTTTGCGAGAAGCTTTCGGCGCTCCCGGAAGAGCGGAAGGCGGGCCGGGTCTACCGACTGCCGACGGAGGCGGAGTGGGAGTATGCCTGCCGCGCAGGAACGATCACGAAGTTTTCCTATGGCGACTACCAGGCGGATTTCGGGGAGTATGGCTGGTTCGAAAAGAACGCGTCGATCGGCCACAACAGCCCGCGTCCGGCCACGCATCCGGTCGGTCTCAAGAAACCGAATCCCTGGGGCCTCCACGACATGCACGGCAACGTGGCGGAGTGGTGCAGCGACGCGCCGTATCGGTACACCGACGCCGCCGTGACGGACCCTACCGGGCGGGCGGAGGAATCCTTCCGGATCATGCGTGGCGGTTCCTGGCGAAAACGCGCCGGATACGGCCAGTCGGCATACAGACTTTCCAGCGGTACCTTGACCAAGTCCGATGAAATCGGCTTCCGCCTCGCCCTGAGTCCGTCCGAATCCGGGCCACCGGCGAAGCCCTGATCGACCTGGATCGACCGTTCGAGCGGCATGTCGCAACCCCGACGCGGCCCTTTCTTCATCGGCACGCACGAACTGGCCGACGCACGCGGGGCGACCATCCGGTCGAGCAGGTGAGCGGGAAGCCCGGCACCGACGAATCATCCTGCTCGCCGCGATCACTGCTGCTGGTCGCCGTCGGCGTCGGCCTGATAGTTCACGGCGTGAACCACGGTCTGGACCGGGGCGTCGAGCGGGGCGAGCTCCTCGTGCCAGCCGAGCGACGGCATCCGCTCGAGCGTGCGGGTCGCCACGCGGACCTCGATCCGCTCCTCGCCCGAGCCGAGGTAGATCCCCTTGTTCGGCGGCACGTCGCTGAAGTCGCGGCCGATCGCGGTCTTGACGAACTCCCCGCCGATCGGGCAGCCGTTGGTCGGGTCGTAGCCCGTCCAGCCCACGTCGGGAAGCCAGACCTCGCACCAGGCGTGGCTCTGCGACTCGCGGTTGGGTCGGTGGATGTAACCGCTCACGTAGCGGGCCGGCACGCCCCAGGACCGCAGCATCGCGATCATGAGGTGGGTGAAGTCCTGGCAGACGCCCTTGCCGTGGGTGAGGATGTGATCGATCGGCGACGACGCGTCGGTGACGTCGCGTGCGTACTCGAACTGGCTGCGGATCTGCTCGGCGACCTGGCAGACCCACACCCCCACCCGCGTCCGCGGACGGGGCACGAGCGCGGTTCGGAGCGGCTCGAGCAGGGGCGTGCGGCGAACCGGCCCCCGCAGCGACATGTAGTCGAGCGTCTGCAGCGGCAGATCCCAGCCGAGCGGGCCCGTCTCGGGAAACGTCACCTGGCTCGCGACCGGGCCGACCGCCGATTCCTCCGTCTCCACGATGCTCGCGGCGAGGATCCGAACCTTCTGGGGCGGGGCCAGCAGGTTGAAGTGGTGCACGGAGTTGCCGAAGCCGTCGCGGTAGTTGGCCACGGGATGCGAGAGGCCGGTCGAGATGCGGAACGAGTGGCATCGCTGGCCGCGGTCGCTCGCCGGCTCCATCCGCAGCTCGCAGAGCCATTCCCGCACGGGGCTCGCGTAGGAGATCGTGGTCTCGTGCTGGATTTCGAGAATCATCGTTCGGGCCCTCCGGGCCGCGTCGTTGAAGACGTCACTGGAGCGAATACTGCTGCTGGAGAAGCTGCGATATCCGGGCGCAGCGTGCCTGCGCATCGCCGAGGAAGGCGTGCAGACGTTCCCCCTCGAGCGTCTCCGAATCGAGGTAGGCGAGGTCGCCGTGCAGCCGTCCCACCACCCGCGAGACGTCGTCGTCGCAGCGGTCGGCGGGCCGGCCGCTGATGGCCGCCAGCGATTGCATCACGCGGCCGAGGCAGAACCGAACGGAATGGGGGAAATCGGCGTTCGTGAGCAGAAACTCGACGACCCGCTCCGGCTCCACGCGGCTGATGTAGAGCCGCTGGTAGGCCTCGTAGGCGGCGCAGTTCTTGAGCACGGCGCCCCACTGCAGGTTGCTGATCGGGAGGTCCACCGTGCCCGACCGCTCCAGGAGGGCGAACTTCGCATCGACGATCCGCAGGGTCTTGTCGGCACGTTCGAGGTAGCGGCCGAGCTGGATGAAGTGCCAGCCCTCGTCGTGGACGAGCGTCGCCTCGCTCGCCCCCGTGAACAGGAGCACGCCCGTCTGCACCTCCTCGCAGAAATCGTGCGGCGAATCGGCGACACGGGCCTGCAGCGAGGTGTCGGTGAGCCGCCAGTGGAGCTTGTTGAGTTCCTGCCAGACCTGCGGGCTGACCGACCCGCGAACGCTGCGGGCGTTGTTGCGGGCGCGGTTCATGCATCCCATGACGCTCGCGGGGTTCGCCGTGTCCAGGAGCAGCCACCGCTGCACGGCCGCCACGGGATGCTCGCCCGTTTGCACCGGCGGCGGCTGCTTGAGCAGCGACACGAGCGCGTTCCACTCGAGCTCCACGGGGTTGGCGAGCACGCCATGGAGGTCGAGATCGAGCTGAAACGTCACGTTCACCGCCCGCGCGACGTGGTCCGCCCGCTCGAGGTAGCGGCTCATCCAAAACAGCGCGTCGGCGACTCGGCTCAGCATCGCATCCTCATGTCGCGCGGTCGTCCGCCAAGACCCACGTATCCTTGCTGCCACCCCCCTGGGAGCTGTTGACGACCAAGCTGCCCTTGGGAAGCGCAACTCGCGTCAGGCCGCCGGGCGTGACGATCGTCCGCTCGCCGCAGAGGATGAACGGCCGCAGGTCTACGTGGCGGCCCTCGAGCCTGCCGTCCACGAGCGTGGGATGGGTGGAGAGCTGGATCGTGGGCTGGGCGATGAAGTCCCGCGGGTCGGCCCTGATGAGCTCGCGAAACTCGTCCCGCTGGACCTGCGTGGAGGCCGGGCCGATGAGCATGCCGTAGCCGCCCGACTCGTTCACCCGCTTCACGACGAGCTTGTCGAGGTTGGCGAGCACGTGATCCCGCTCGGCGGGAACCTCCGGCCGGAACGTCTCGACGTTGTCGAGGATGGGATCCTGGCCGAGGTAGTAGTGGATCATCGACGGCACGAACGGGTAGATGCCCTTGTCGTCGGCGATGCCCGTGCCGATGCTGTTGGCCAAGGCGACGGTGCCGGCACGGTAGGCGTTCACGAGCCCCGGCACGCCGAGTGCGCTGTCGCTGCGGAAGGTGAGCGGGTCGAGGAAATCGTCGTCGATCCGCCGGTAGATGACGTCCACCTGCCGCGGGCCGCGGGTGGTCCGCATGAAGACCCGGTTGTTGTCGATGAAGAGATCCCGCCCCTCGACGAGTTCGATGCCCATCCGCTGGGCGAGGAAGCTGTGCTCGAAGTAGGCGGAGTTGTAGATGCCCGGGCTGAGCAGCACGGCGGTCGGCTGGCTGGAGGTGGCCGGGGCGATGTACTGCAGGACGTCGAGCAGGGCGGCGGGATAGTCGTCGTTGGGCAACACGTCGTAGTCGTTGAAGAGTGCGGGGAAGACCCGCTTGAGCACCTTCCGGTTCTGGAGCATGTAGCTCACGCCGCTGGGGGTGCGGGCGTTGTCCTCGAGCACGAGGTAGCGGCCGTCGGCATCGCGGATCAGGTCGGTTCCGCAGATGTGCACGTAGATCCGCCGGGGCACGTTCACGCCGACGAACTCGCGGCGGAAGAATCCTCCCTGGAGCACGAGCCAGGGAGGCACGACGCCGTCCCGCAGGATCCGCTGGTCGTGGTAGACGTCCCAGAGAAACAGGTTGATCGCCGTGACCCGCTGCACGAGCCCGGCCTCGATCTGCCGCCACTCGTTCGCCGGGATGATTCGCGGCACGGGGTCCATCGGCCAGACCCGCTCGATCCCCTCCTCGGCCCGGTAGACCGTGAACCCGACGCCATCCTGACGCATGGAGAGGTCGGTCATCGCCTTGCGGCGGCGGAGGTCGTCGCTGTCGAGCCCCCGGAGCCGGTCGTGGAGCGGGCGATAGTGGGCCCGCGGCTTGCCGCCGGCAGCGATCATCTCGTCGTAGGCTGCCCCGAGCTCGTATCCGGCGAACGGATCGGCGACGCCTTCGTCGGTCATGGTCGGGGTCTCGAGGCGTGCCATCGTTTTGGGCGTTCCGCGAGGGTCTCGTGCACGCGGATTCGGCACCCACTGCCTGCTCGGCAAGCAGCGGGCTGGAGCACGCGAGGTTCCTTGACGGGTTTTGCGTGTAGGCTAGGTTGCCAGACGACTGAATTGTCACCAGATGCAATTCTCGCGCCAAACCGGAGCAGACTGATGACGTACTGTGTCGGAATTCGAACCCACGAGGGGCTCGTTCTCGCCTCCGACTCACGGACAAACTCGGGGATCGACCAGGTCTGCGTCTGCCGCAAGATGCACAACTTCGCGGTGCCGGGAGAGCGGATGCTCACGATCCTCTCGAGCGGCAGCCTGCCGGTGACCCAGTCGGTGATGACGCGGCTCCAGCACGAGTTTCAGGCCGGGAGCGGCCTGGCCTCGGTGCCCTCGATGTACGAGGCGGCCCGATGCGTCGGCAGCCACGTGCGGGAGGTGGCCGCACTCGACCGGGAATACCTCGAGCGGGACAACATCAGCTTCGCCGTGAACCTGATCGTCGGGGGCCAGATCCGGGGCGAGCCGCCGCAGCTCTACATGATCTACGCCCAGGGCAACCCGCTCCGGGCCACGCGTGCCTCGCCGTTTTTGCAGATCGGGGAGACCAAGTACGGTCGGCCGATCCTCGATCGCGGCGTGCGGTACGGGGAGACGACGCTCGACCAGGCGGTGAAGTTCGCCCTCATCTCGCTCGACTCGACGATGCGGTCGAACGTGGCGGTCGGCCCGCCGATCGACCTGCTCGTCTACGGCACCGACGAATTCGCCGTCCGCCGCTACCGCCGGCTGGGTGCCGACGATCCCGATCTCGTGGAGATCCGCGGCAGCTGGGAGCGCGAACTCCGCCGCGCGATCGGCCAGCTCCCGAAGCTCGCATTCCCGACGCCGGAACGACCCGACGAGCTGTTCACCGGTGTCACTTCAGAACAGTGAGTTACTACCGGGAGCATCAAGCAGTTGCCACTGTTCTGCGGGCAACTCGGCCTGCTGACTTTCACGGAAGCCCGAGGCGCGAGTTTCCCTGCAGGCGAACAGGTGCCCCGTACGGAAGCNNGATGCGGTCGAACGTGGCGGTCGGCCCGCCGATCGACCTGCTCGTCTACGGCACCGACGAATTCGCCGTCCGCCGCTACCGCCGGCTGGGCGCGGACGATCCCGCCCTGGTCGAGATCCGCGGCAGCTGGGAGCGGGAGCTCCGCCGCGCGCTCGGCCAGCTCCCGAAGCTCGAATTCCCGACGCCGGAACGGCCCGACGAGCTGTTCACCGGCGTCACCGCAGGGCAGTAGTTCAGTCCCCACTCGAACCCGCGTTTGACGAGCTCGGGGCCACCACGAACAGCCCGAGCGGCCCGATCACTCCCGGCCCTGGATCACGAGGGCCGGCGGCACCCGCAGGATGATCCGGTAGAGCGCCGGCAGAATGAACAGCGTGAAGAGCGTGCTCGTGATCACGCCCCCGATCACGACGGTCGCCAGCGGCCGCTGCACCTCGGCGCCCGTGCCCTCCGAGATCGCCATCGGGATGAAGCCGCGGCTCGCAACGA
>DHLZ01000001.1 GCA_002405515.1 Planctomycetaceae bacterium UBA4655 | reverse complement strand
ACATCGTGCTCGGGGTAGTATTCAACCACCGCCAGTCCGCCCTGATCATCGAGGCGGTCAAAACGCCTGGGCGACGATACACGATCAAGGAGCATCAGAACATGCGCGGCGTTGTGTATCAGACGGCCCGAACCGATCTGCTCGATCTTGCCTTGCAAACCGAGGAGTTTTGGAGCTGAAGAAGAAGGGCAAGAAGCTGGTCTTTCGGGTGCCCAGCGACATCGGCGAACGACTCGAGCGGCTGGACGACGGCTAATGCCATCGCTTGAGCCAGCCGCGGCGCCAGAAGAACGCGACCATGCCGATCGTGGTCACGAGCATGATGCCGATGGCGATCGGGCCGCCGTAGGGGGACCGTAGCAGGGGCATGTTCCAGGGGTGGCTCGTGTCGAAGTTCATTCCGTAATAGCCGGTGATGAACGTGAGCGGCATGAAGATCGTCGCGATCACCGTGAGCACCTTCATGACGTCGTTCATCCGGTTGTTGAGGCTCGCGAGGTATATGTCGCGGAGATCACTGCCGATCTCGCGATAGCTCTCCATCAGGTCGAGCAGTTCCATCGTGTGGTCGTACGAGTCGCGAAAATGCGCCCTCGCGTGCTCGCCGACGAACGACGTCGGCTCCCGCGAGAGGGCGTGGAGCACGTCCCGCGTCGGCCAGAGCGCCCGCCGCAGCGTCATGAGGTCGGCGCGAACGTCATGGATCCGCACGAGCGACTCGCGGCTCGGCCGGTTGATCGCCTCGTCCTCGAGCGATTCGAGCCGGTCGCCGAACTGCTCGAGCACCGGGAAATAGCCGTCGATCACGGCATCGAGCAGCAACGCGCAGAGGGAGTCGGCACCGCCCCCCGCCGACCCCTGCCGGCCGACCTGCGTCCGGCCGGCCCGCACGCGGGCCCGAACCCCCTGGAAGGGATCGACCGCCAGCCGCTCGCGGAAGGTGATGACATAGTTCTCGCCGAGAAAAATGCAGGCGGGATCGGTGATGATGAGCCCCTCGTCACACCGGGCCGTGCGAACCGCGACGAGCAGCTGGTGGCCGAAGGCCTCGAGCTTCGGCCGCTCGTCGGGGGTGACGGCATCCTCGAGCGCGAGCTCCGAAATTTCGAAGGCCCGCCCGATCGCCTGGTTCATCGCCGTGTCGTCGAGCCCCTCGACGTCGATCCAGACGATCGCATGATTCCGGCGGACCGCGGCCAGTTCCACGGCCGTCACCCCGGCCCGTTCGACGGCTCCCGTCGCCGCAAACGCCGTGAGCTTGATCTGCACCGGGAGCGGAGCCGGGCCGCCGGCGTTCACGGGGATCGCGGTCGTCGGTGCCAGGCCCGGCTTCCTTCGCCGCCTGTGTCTTCGCCTGCGGTGCGACACGGTCTGCAAGGCTCCTCTGGCCTGGTTTTCGGGCCGGGTTTCCGGGCGGGCACTTCGATCTCCCGGGTGCGAATCATCGGCGATGGCGGTGCGGGCGTCCACCGCGGGCTCCCGATTCGGGGTCGATCGATCGCTCGCGGCGACGTAGTCTTATGCACGTGACAGCCTCCGAACCCCCGCCGATCGCCGCCGCCATCGCCTGGGTGTCGCGGATCACGACGATCGCCCTCGTGATGGTCGTGCCGGCGGCAGCCGGGGGATGGCTCGACAAGCGGCTGGGAACCTCCTGGCTCGGGCCGGCCGGCCTCGTGATCGGAGTTGCCGGTGGCCTCGCGATGCTCGTCAAGCTCACGAAAACCCGCTTGGAAAGGCCGTAGTCATGAACCAGTCCGATGCTTCCCGGCCCGATCGCCAGACTGCCGATCGCGAGCGGCTTCGGCGGCTCGCGACCGGCATCGCCGGCCTGCTGGCGACGTTCAGCGGGTCCGTGGCGGCGGCGGCCCTGTGGATCGGCGATCGGCCGGGCTTTCTCGTCGCCCTCGGCTTCGCCATGCTTTTCACGCTCCCGTCATGCCTCGTTGGGTGGCTCATCGCCCAGCCGGGGGGAGGCCGGGCCGCCGGGTCGGTCGTGAGGCCCCTGACCGCTGTGGTCGTGCGAATTCTGCCCCCCCTGGCCGCCCTCGGCCTGCTCACGGGAGACCGGGCAGCCCCGCTGCGGGCGGCCGGGGCCGGCTCGATGATCGTCGGATTTTACCTGGCGATGCTTGCCACCGACATCCTCTTGCACATCATCATGAATCGATCGCACACTGTCCGATGACCGGAGGCGGCCGCTGCGGCGGACCGCCTCCCCCAGCCATTCCAGCCAGCCCCGGGAATCCCGATGTCGTCCAACCCGATCTACCACCTGAAAGACGCCTATTACTTCGAGGTTCCAAAGGGGCTCTGGCGGCAGGGATGGAAGACACTCGACGACGTGCCGGAGTTTCTTCGCCGGGGCCACCCGGACGTCCAGGACGTCGCCGTCTTCAACGAGGCGATGGACGGAAAGATCCTGCTCTATCCGCAGCCGTTCGCCGAACTGGAAAATCTTTACATGGTGAAGAGCGGCTTCGGCATCTCGAAGTACATGATCCTCGAAGGGGTCGTGGCGATCGGGATGCTGCTCATCTTCACCTGGCTCGCCCGACGGCTTGCCGCCGGGGGGCCGCCGAAGGGCAGGCTCGTGAATTTCTTCGAGTCGATGCTGCTCTTCATTCGCGACCAGATCGCACGGCCCGCGATCGACGACCCGCACGCGGCTCATGCGGACGCTGGCCATGGGCACGACGCGGGCGGGCATGGTGGTCATGTTCATGACGACCGTGGTCATGGCGGCCATGCCAAGCACGCCGTCGCCGTCGCCCATGAAGGAGACCGGTTTGTGCCGCTCCTCTGGACGCTCTTCTTCTTCGTGCTCGGATGCAACCTGCTGGGCATGGTGCCCTGGGCCGGGTCTCCCACGGCGTCGTTCTCCGTGACGCTCGCGCTTGCCGCCGTGACGTTCGCCACGGTCGTGGTGGCCGGCATGATGAAGTTCGGCCCGCTCGGGTTCTTCGCGAACCAGGTTCCGTCCATGGATCTGCCGCTGCCGCTGGCGATCCTCCTGAAGCCGATGATCTTCGCGATCGAGATGCTCGGGCTTTGCATCAAGCACCTCATCCTCGCGGTGCGGCTGCTGGCCAACATGGTGGCGGGCCACCTCGTGCTCCTGGGCATCATGGGGCTCATCTCGGCCGCCGCGAGCTATTCGCTCGGGATGTGGACCACGGTCACGGGCATCAGCGTCGTGAGCTGCACGCTTTTCAGCGTCCTCGAGCTTTTCGTCGCGTTCCTCCAGGCCTACATCTTCACGTTCCTGTCGGCGCTGTTCATCGGGGCGTCGGTCCACCACCACTGACCACTGCCGGGCGAAACCGCCGACGGGCAAAACGCCCGGAAAACAAGCCTTTGGCGTCGAAAGACCCCCTCCCTTCAAAAACCCTCGAAATACCCTAGAACATCGTTCCCGACGGGCCGTCGGGAGAATCCATCCACCGTTCCGTTTTTCCTGTTTCCCCACGAATGCAAAGGAGCTTGTTCCCGTGATGCTTCGATCCCTTCTCTCCGTCCGCTCGCTGTCCACCCTGGCCGCCGTCGTGGTGACGCTGCTCGTCGCCGACGTCGCCTTCGCGCAGGAGGCCGCCGCAGCGGGCCGGTCGCTCATCGATCTGACGGCTCCGTTCAGCGTGGGGCTGGTTGTCATCGGTGCGGCATACGGCATCAGCAAGCTCGCCGCGGCCGCCTACGAGAGCATGGCCCGCCAGCCGGAGGTTGCCGGAAGCATCCAGACGGCGATGATCATCGCCGCGGCGCTCATCGAAGGCTTCACCTTCTACGCGCTGTTCATCTGCTCGACGAAGTGATTGAATCTGGCACTGGCCGCCGCCCCAGACGCTGCGGCCGGTTTCGTTCCCCGGTGAATCGGCCCCGGACCCGCCACGCGGTCCGGGGCCGGTGCCGAAGACCCAAGCGGAGCCATCCGGTGAAAGCCACCACGTTTCTTACTGCCATATGCCTCTTCGTGGCGGCATTCGTCGCCGCGGCCCCGATGGCAGTCGCGTCCGACGACCACGGCCACGGCCACGACAACGCCGGCCACCATGCCGAGATCGGCACGGCCCTGCCCGCGGGTACCGACAAGGCGGCCTTCGAGAGCCCGGCCGAATTCCGTTCGGACCTCGCGATCTGGTCGTTCGCGGTATTCCTGCTCCTTCTGGGCCTGCTGTCGGCGTTTGCCTGGAAGCCGATCTGCCAGGCGCTCGACAAGCGGGAGCAGGGGATCGCCGACATGCTCGCCGCGACCCAGGCGGCCAACGACGACGCCCGACGGCTGCTCGCCTCCTACGAACGACGGCTCGCGGAGGCCTCCGACGAGGTCCGCGGGATGCTCGAGGAGGCCCGGCGGGATGCCGACGTCACGAGGCAGACGATCGTGGCCGAGGCGAGAAAGGCCGCGGAAGACGAAAAGAACCGGGCCCGTCACGAGATCGGCCTCGCCCGCGACGACGCGCTTTCGCAGATCGCGGAAAAGGCGGGCGAACTGGCCGTCGAGGTCGCCGGCAAGTTCCTCAAGGAGAAGCTCGGCCGCGACGACCAGGCCAGGCTCGTCCGCGACTCGGTCGCGAGCCTGAGTTCGGCCCGGCCGAGTGTCAACTGACCCATCCCGAGATCCGACCAAAACCCGACATCCGACCCAGCGGTTCCCGTTCCAAACATGTCCCGATCCAAAGACGCCAGCGGCCCCGGCAGCCAGGAGCCAGACCGCCAGGAGATGGCCCGTTTCGACGTCGGAGCCCTCAAGCTCGCCCGGGTCTACGCTCAGGCGATCCTGGAATCTGCCGACAAGAAGGGCTGCCGGGCGGACGTCATCGGGGAACTAGGACGGATCGTGCGTGAGGTGCTGCCGAAGGTTCCGGGGGCTGCCGCCGTGTTCTCGTCGCCGAGGGTTCCGGCGGACGACAAGGCCGCACTTCTCGATCGGCTCTTCGCCAAGTCCGTCGTCCCGACCACGCTCCACTCCCTTCAGGTGCTCGCCCGCCATGGCCGGCTGGAGGTGCTGCCGCAGGTGCTCGAGGCGGTCGAACGGCTCGCCGACGAACTCGACGGCCGCCGCCAGGCGACCTTCACCACCGCCGTCCCGCTCGACGCCACCGAGCAGGAGCGGATCAAGACCGAGTTCGAGAGGCAGCTCGGCCTCTCGCTCTCCGCCACCTTCCACGTCGATCCCGAACTGCTCGGGGGGCTCGTCGCCCGCATCGACGACACCGTCTACGACCATTCCGTCGCCACGGGCCTCGTCCGGCTCGGGGAGAAGCTGAAGCAAAGGAGCATCCATGAAATTCAACACCGACGAGATCGCCTCGGTACTGCGTGAGGAGATCGACCGCTACGAGTCAGGGATCGACGTCCGCGAGGTCGGTCGGGTGCTCGAGGTCGGCGACGGCATCGCACGGGTCTGGGGCCTCTCCGGCGTCATGGCCGGCGAGATGGTCGAGTTTCCGGGCGGCATCACGGGCCTCGCCTTCAACCTCGAGGAAAACTCGGTCGGCGTGATCATCCTCGGCGACTACCTGAAGGTCACCGAGGGGGACGAGGTGAAGAGCACGGGCAAGCTGCTCTCGGTGCCGGTCGGCGACGCGGTGATCGGCCGCGTGCTCGACCCGCTCGGCAATCCGCTCGACGGCAAGGGGCCGGTCGTCACCGACAAGCGGCGTCCCGTCGAGACGCTCGCCCCGGGCATCGCCGAGCGGCAGCCGGTCCGCGAGCCGATGCAGACGGGCATCAAGGCGGTCGACGCGATGACGCCGATCGGCCGCGGCCAGCGCGAGCTCATCATCGGCGACCGCAAGACCGGCAAGACCGCGATCGGCCTCGACGCGATCATCAACCAGAAAAACAGCGGCGTGAAGTGCTTCTACGTTGCCGTCGGCCAGAAGGATTCGTCGGTCGCCGTCGCGATCGACACCCTCCGCAAGTACGGCGCGATGGACTACACCACCGTGATCGTGTCGGGCGCGAGCACCGCCGCGCCGCTCCAGTACATCGCGCCCTACTCGGGCACTGCGATGGCCGAGCACTTCATGTACAACGGCCAGCACGCCCTGATCGTGTACGACGATCTCTCGAAGCAGGCCACAGCCTACCGCCAGCTCTCGCTCCTCATGCGGCGGCCGCCGGGACGCGAGGCCTACCCGGGCGACGTCTTCTACGCCCACAGCCGGCTCCTGGAGCGTTCGGCCAAGCTCTCGAAGGAGCTCGGCGGCGGCTCGCTCACGAGCCTGCCGATCATCGAGACGCTCGAAGGCGAAGTCTCGGCCTACATTCCCACGAACGTGATCTCGATCACCGACGGCCAGATCTACCTCCAGCCCGACCTCTTCTTCGCCGGCCAGCGGCCCGCCATGAACGCTGGCATCTCGGTCTCCCGCGTGGGCGGCGCCGCCCAGACGAAGGCGATGAAGAAGGTGGCCGGCGGCCTGCGGCTCGACCTCGCGAGCTTCCGCGAGCTCGAGGCCTTCGCCCAGCTCGGAACCGACCTCGACGCCGCCACGCAGCAGCGGCTCGATCGCGGCTACCGCATGGTCGAGCTGCTCAAGCAGGGCCAGTTCGCTCCGATGGAGGTCGTGGACCAGGTGATGAGCATCTACGCCGGCACCCGCGGCCACCTCGACACGGTGAAGCGGGACGAGGTCGCCGACTGGGAGAAGGGCTTCCTGACGTTCGTCCGCGACCAGATGCCGGAGCTTCGCAAGCGGATCGACGAGTCGAAGGAGCTCGACGGCGAGAGCGAGCGGATGCTCGAGGCGGCGATCGCGGAGTTCAAGCGGCAGCGGGCGGCAAGGTCTTCCGACGCGAAGTCGTCGGAGAAGGAAGGCAGGCTCGTCGGCGCGGCCGGCTAGGAAGACCCATGGCGAAAGCACGAGCACTCGACCGCCGACGGAAGTCGGTCCGCAACATCCGCAAGATCACGCGGACGATGGAGCTGATCGCGACCGCGCGGTTCAAGAAGGCGATGGACCGCTCCGTCGCCGCCCGCGACTACACGAAGCAGCTCGCGAAGATCCTCGAAAACATCGCCGCTGCCGGGGCGGGGATCGTGCATCCGCTGCTCGAGGTGCGGCCGACGAAGCGGTCGGCCGTGCTCGTGCTCACCGGCAACCGCGGCCTCTGCGGCGGCTACAACTCCAACGTCGTCAGGCAGGCCGTCGCGATCCTCGGCCAATGGCGGGGCGAGCAGGTCGGCTGCGACACGACCGTCTCGGGCAAGCGGGGCATTTCGGCGCTCAAGTTCCGGGGCATCGACATCCGCCGCTCGTTCACGAACTTCGAGGACAAGCCGGAGTTCGACGCGGTCGCCCCGATCGGACGGGAATATCTCTCCGCCTACGCCGCCGGTGAGATCGACCGGCTCGACGTCGTCTACACGAGGTTTCACAACATCGCCAAGCAGGAGGCGGTGACGGAGATGCTCCTGCCGCTGAAGCCGCCGGAGGCGGAGGGGCAGGGGGCGAAGCCCGCGACGACGCTCGCCTCGCAGGAATACGACTTCTATCCGTCGGCCGGGAGCATCCTGGAGGAGATCCTGCCCGCGAGCTTCCTTTCTCGGTTGTTCAAGTGTTTCCTCGACGCGGCCGTGAGCGAGCAGGTGGCGCGGATGGTGGCGATGAAGGCCGCCACGGAGAACGCCTCGGGCCTCATCAAGGACCTCTCACGCCGGTACAACCGTGCCCGGCAATCGCAGATCACCGGTGAAATCATGGAGATCCTCGGCGGCGTCGAGGCCCTCAAGCAGTAACTTTTTTCGAAGGCAGGAGCGCAGAAGTTCATGGCGACGGCTACGAAGGCGGCAGGCAGCAAGACCTCTGGAAGCGTGACCCAGGTCATCGGCTCGACGTTCGACGTCGAGTTTCCGGAGGACTCGATCCCGGCGATCTACAACGCCGTCCGGATCGACAGCGACAACAAGGGCGTGTCGCTCCACCTCGTCGGCGAGGTGCAGCAGCACCTCGGCGGCGGCAAGGTGCGGTGCGTGGCCCTCGGCAGCACCGACGGCCTCGTTCGCGGCCAGGAAGTGGTCGACACCGGGGCGCCCGTGAGCGTGCCGGTCGGCCCGGCCACGCTCGGCCGCGTCTTCAACCTGCTCGGCGAACCGATCGACAGCCGCGGCGAGGTGAAGGCCTCCGACCGCTGGCCGATCCACCGCGACCCGCCGCCCGTCACCGAGCTCTCCACCCGGACGGAACTCTTCGAGACCGGCATCAAGGTGATCGACCTCCTGACGCCGTTCGTGCGAGGCGGCAAGGCCGGCCTCTTCGGCGGTGCCGGCCTCGGCAAGACGGTGATCCTGACCGAGCTCATCGCCCGGATCGCCAGCGCCCACGGCGGCTATTCGGTGTTCGCCGGCGTCGGCGAGCGGACGAGAGAGGGGACGGACCTCTGGCTCGAGATGCAGGAGGCCAAGATCGGCGACACCGGCCGCAGCGTCATCGAGCAGACCTGCATGGTGTTCGGCCAGATGAACGAGCCGCCGGGGGCCCGCCTCCGCGTGGCCCTCTCGGCCCTCACGATGGCCGAGTATTTCCGCGACACGACCGGGGCCGACACCCTCCTCTTCGTGGACAACATCTTCCGCTTCTCGCAGGCGGGCAGCGAGGTGAGCGCGCTGCTCGGCCGCATGCCGAGCGCCGTGGGCTACCAGCCGACGCTCGCGACGGAGATGGGCGCCCTGCAGGAGCGGATCACCTCGACCTCGAAGGGCGCCATCACGAGCGTGCAGGCCGTGTACGTGCCGGCCGACGACCCGACCGACCCGGCCCCGGCCACGGCGTTCGGCAACCTCGACGCATTTCTCTATCTCGAGCGGTCGATCTCCGAAAAAGGCATCTACCCGGCCGTCGATCCGCTCGCCTCGTCGAGCCGCATCCTCGATCCGCAGTTCGTGGGCGAGCGGCACTACCGCGTCGCCCGCCGCGTGCAGCGGACGCTCCAGCGATATCGAGAGCTCCAGGACATCATCGCGATTCTCGGCGTGGACGAACTGTCGGAGGAGGACAAGCTCGTCGTGCACCGGGCCCGCCGCATGGAGCGGTTCCTCTCGCAGCCGTTCCTCGTGGCCGAGGTGTTCACCGGCAAGCCTGGCGAGATCACGAAGCTCGACGACACGATCCGCTCGTTCGAGGAGATCGCCGACGGCAAGTGGGACCACCTGCCCGAGCAGGCGTTCATGTACGTCGGGGCGATCGAGCAGGCGGAGGAGCAGGCCAAGAAGATGGCCGCGAAGTAGGACTACCATGGCCGACACGACGACCGCATCCACCCCCCGCGCCGGCATGATCCGGTTCATCGTCGTCACCCCCGAGACGACGCTGGTCGACACCCACGCGAAGTCGGTGACGCTGCCCCTCTTCGACGGGAGTCGTGGCATCGCCCGCGGCCACTCGCCGTTCATCGGCCGGCTCGGCGCCGGGGAGGTACGGCTCTCGGGCGAGGCCGACCGGCCCGGAGAGGGCGTGCGGCGGCTGTTCGTGCAGGGCGGGTTCGTCGAGGTCGGCCACGACGTCGTCACGGTCGTCACGCAGCGGGCGATCCCGCAGGAGAAGTTCGACGCGGCCCATGCCCGCGCCGAGCTCGAAAAGCTCCTCTCGAGCCGTGCCACCGGCGACGAGGCAATTGGCGCGAAACTCGAGGCGGTCGAGGCCGCCCGGGCCGCCCTCCGCACGGCGGCGAAATAGCCGGGGTCGGCCGCCGGGTCAGACCGGTTCAGATCTGCCAGTCGGCCTCTGGAGGCGGAGCCTCGCCCCTCATCCGGAGCTTCGGCCGTTCCAGAACGACGGTCGTGTGCGGATCGACCGACCGGGTGAGCCAGACGTTGCTACCGATCACCGAGTCGTGGCCGATCCGCGTCGTGCCGCCGAGCACCGTCGCGTTCGCGTAGATCACGACGCGGTCCTCGATCGTCGGATGCCGCTTCGTGCCGCGTACGAGATGACCGTCGGCATCGGTCTGGAAGGAGAGGGCGCCGAGCGTCACCCCCTGGTAGATCTTCACATGGCTGCCGATCTCGCAGGTCTCCCCGATCACGACGCCCGTGCCGTGGTCGATGAAGAAATGGCCGCCGATCTCGGCACCGGGATGGATGTCGATGCCGGTCCGCGAATGGGCCCACTCGGTCATCATCCGCGGGATGAGCGGCACCTTGAGCCCGTGCAGCATGTGGGCGAGCCGGTGGATCGTCACCGCCTCGAGCCCCGGGTAGCAGAAGATCACCTCGTCGATCGTTCGCACCGCCGGATCGCCGTCGTAGGCCGCCTGCACGTCAGTGGCAAGCAGCCGCCTGACGTCGGGCAGCCTCTCGAGAAACTCGACCGCCTTCACCTGCCCGAGCGCCTCGAAATCGGCCGCCTCGGTGCAGCCCTCCACCGCCGGCTCGATTGCGGCCGCGGCATCGCCGCCGTCGAGGGAGGCCTCGCGGGCCTCGGCGCTGTGGCGAAGCGCGCGGCCGATCTGGACGGTGAGCTTGTCGTGCAGCCCGTCGATCAGGTCGCCGACGTGGTAGGTGACGTTGCCGAGGTGGAGGTTCTCCCGACGACGGTAGCCCGGGTAGATGATCTCCTTGAGATCCTCGCAGGCCGAGATGATCGTGTCGTAGTTGGGAAGCGGGCAGTGCCCGAGGTAGTGGATCCGCCGCGCGTCCTGGTAGGTCTCGACGATGCGCCTCGTGAGATCCGGCAGCTGCTCCTTGATGCGGATATCCGTCGACATGCGTTCGAGCCTACGTGCCTCCGTGCCGCCTTGCAAAAGCGGCGGACGCGCGAAATCCGCCCCTTGCAGAAACGCTTTGCGGGGGAAATTCGGCGCGGGCCGACCCGGAAATTGAGGGGATTTTCGGCAAATCACCCGGCTTACGCCGGCGGACACCGCCCCGGCAACCCTGGCAAGCCGTAGCGGCCCTACTCGCCGGCGGCGGCGAGCGCCGCGGCCAGCGTGACGGTGCCCTCGTAGAGGGCGCGGCCGACGATGCACCCGGCCGCCCCGATGGCGGCCGTTCGGCGGATGTCGTCGGCCACGGCCACGCCGCCGCTCGCCACGACCGGCAGCCGCGTCGCCGCGATCATCGCCGACAAGCCCCTCGAGGTTTGGCCCCGAGAGCATCCCGTCGCGGGCGATGTCGGTGTAGACGATCGCCGCAAGCGGAAGCGACTCGTGCCGCTTCGCGACCTCGACGGCGAGCACATCGCTCGTCTCGAGCCAGCCGCGGGTGGCGACCTTCCCGTCGCGGGCATCGAGCCCGAGCACGATCCGGCCGGGAATCGCCTCAGCCATGGCGGCGAGCAGTTCCGGCCGTTCGATCGCCACGCTGCCGACCACGATCCGCGAGAGCCCCACGTCGCGATACCGTAGCGCCGTCTCGAGCGAACGGATGCCGCCGCCGACCTGGCACGGCACGCCCGATGCCTCGACGATCAGGCCCACGAGCTCGGCCTGCAGGCGGCTCGCCGGCCTTCGCGCCGTCGAGATCGACGAGGTGCAGCCGGCGGGCGCCGCCATCGACGAACCGCTTCGCAACCTCGACCGGATCGTCGCCGAAGACGGTCTCGCGGCCGTAGTCCCCCTGCGAGAGCCGCACGCACTTGCCGCCGCGGAGATCGATCGCGGGCCAGAGTTCCATCGCTGTCATTCCCGGGGAGGTGTCGGTGATGTCATGTTCAGGTGTGGCGTTCGAGGAACCAGCGGATCAGGTTCAAGCCCGCCCGCTGACTCTTCTCGGGATGAAACTGAGTCGCCACGAGCCGCCCGCGGTGGACCACCGAACAGAACGGCCCCGCGTAGTCGGTGTGGCCGAGCACGACCGACTCGTCGCGAGGTCGCACGTGGTACGAGTGGACGAAGTAGTACCAGCCGCCGTCACCGACGGCGGCGGCAGGCGAAGATCCGTCGGGCCGATGCCGCCAATCGACCCGGTTCCAGCCCATGTGGGGCACCTTCACCCCCTCCGGCAGCTCGAAACGGACGACGTCCCCCTCGAGGACGCCGAGGCCCTTCGGCCAGTCGCCGGCGGATCCCCCTTCCTGACCGCGATCAAAGAGCAGCTGCAGCCCCATGCAGATCCCGAGAAAGGGCCGGTCAGCCTGGACGTGCCGGCGGATCGGCTCGACAAGCCCTCGGGCCGAAAGCTCCGTCATCGCGTCGCCGAAGGCTCCGACACCCGGCAGCACGAGCATCTCCGCCTCGGACACGGCCTGCGGGTCGGTCGTGATCGAGGCTGCCGCGCCGCACGCCTCGAACGCCTTCTGAACGCTCCGCAGGTTGCCGCTGCCGTAATCGACGATCGTGAGATTCACTGGACGCATCGACCGCCGATTGTACGCGAAAAATCGCCGACGTGAGGCCTGTCAGGAGCCTGCGGCGGGGGCGAGCGTCTCGGGGTAGACGACCAGTTCGATCCGACGGTTCCGCGCCCGGCCCGCTGCGGTCGCATTCGAAACGACCGGATGGTTGGGACCGTGGGCGACGAGGAACAGCTGCCGCCCCGGCAGCGACGTGCGGCTCGTGAAAAAGTCGAACACGGCCGCGGCGCGGGCGGCGGTGAGCTGGTGGGGTGGCAGCTGCGCTCCCGCCGGCAGCGGCTCGCTGTCGAGGTGTCCCTCGATGCCGATGAAGTGGTTCGGATAGACGCGGGCCAGTTCCGTGGCGACCTGCGAGAGCGCCGCGGCGCCGCCCGGCAGCAACGCGGCCGTCGATCCCTCGAAGAGCCTGTCGGATGGGATCTCAATGCGAACCACTCCACCGTCGATCCTCGCCTGCCCGTCGGGCAAGTTGAGCTGTGCCATCGCCGCCTGCATGTCCGCCGGTCCGATCGCCGGCTTGGCGACCGCGGCGGCGTGCGGGCGGGCCGCCCCCCGCGTGAATGCCTCGGCGGGCTGCCCGCCCGGCGGGACGAAGCCCGTGCCGCCGGTCTGCCTCGCCGCGGCGAGCTGCGACGAGGTGCTCGCGAGCTGCTGGCGAAGCGCATCGACTTCTTCCTTGAGCAGGGTCGATTGCTCCCGACTGTGCGCCAGCATCGCCTCGGTGGCCCGACTGGTCATGGCGGACCCCGCACCTGGCGAGGAAGACGGAGGAAGGATTGGCGGCACGCCGTCCATCGAGACGACCGGAGGCCCCTCGATCACCGGCGGTGAGAGCCCCGGCGTCGGCGCCGATGTTCCGGGCCGCACGAGCCCCGTCTTGAAGATGTTCTGGGAGCAGCCTGCTGCCAGCGTGACGACGACCACCGCCGCGACGATGAAGCACTCGAAACGGTTCGCGCAACGGCATGCCAGCATTGCCTGCTCCAGGCCCCTCCACCGGGGCGGAGGGAGAGTAGGAGGACTGTGGTGGCCGCGGCAAGGCCGACTTCCGTGCGGGAAACATCGCAAAGAGCCGACTCGACGACCGTTCCCTCGGCTCGCGGCCCGGGCTTCCGGGAAGCCCTCCTCGTGGCCTGCCGCCATCAGGGCCGGACGCGGGCCCAGCCGGCGAGCGTGAGTCCCGTGAGCACGATCATGCCGGCGACCGCGGCCAGGAGAAGGAGCGGATCGTCGAAGTGCATTCCGACGCGGTCCCACACGCCCCTCCAGCCCAGGATCACGACGGCCCCGGCGATGCAGAGGCTCGGTCCGTAGGGAAGCTCATGGTCTCGTCGGACCATCCAGGCGACGCAGCCCTGGGCGAGTCCGATGAACGCCGCGGCGAAAAACGTGAGCACTCCATGCTGCCAGCCGCACCAGCCGCCGATCATGGCCATGAGCGTCACGTCGCCGAGCCCCATCGCCTCTCGGCCGAGCGCCCGGGAAGCGGCCTCCCGGATGAGCCAGACGAGCCCGCCGGAAATGAAGCCGCCGAAGATCGACGCCTCGGCCGCGCGAAAGTGAACGAGCAGGTCGTCGCGGCCCCCCGCGATCCAGGCGGCCACCACTGCCGCAAGTCCGGCGGGGAGGATCCACGCCCGTGGGTCTCGCCAGCGCGAGCCGACAGCCGCGGGCGCCGTGCAAACGGCCCACCACGCGATGAACGCCGCGGCGAGCGTCGCAAGGCCCCAGGGCGATGGCGCGGGCCCCAGCCAGGCCGAGCCGGCCGTGCCCCGTAGCGGGCCCATCGCGCCGAGCACGTCGGCCTCCACGAGCGGCGGTGCGTAGCTCCTCGCCTGCTCCCAGCCGACCGGAAGCAGGAGGTCAGGCCACGCGATGACGCAGATCATTCCGAGAATCGCCCCCGGAACCGTGATCGCGTCGGGGATGATTCGGTATTCGAGGTCGCACCAGACCGCCGCCGCCATGAAGGCGAAGAGCACGAGGTGTGCGGCCGCCCGCGGCCAGGCGGGCAGCAGACCATCCGCGGAGATTCCCGCCGGATCGAGGCCCCGCGAGGCCACCTCCCAGGCGTACAGGGCGACAGACGCCACGATCGACGCGGCCACGAAGGCGAGCTTCACCGCGCGAGATGGAACCCGCGACGGGCGGCCGGGCTCTCCCCACTCATGCTCGAGCTCGCGAAAGAGGCCGCCGATCCCCGAGGCGACCGCCCACCCGAGCAAACCGCCCGCCGCCGCGAAGGCGATCCCGGCCACGGCGTGGGAGGACATTGCTTCCAGCGGCAGCGGGACGGCAGCCATCACGGGGCGTTTCCAGAAGCGAGAGGCCGCGACGCGAGCCATGCGACGATCCGGTCCGTCACGGCGTCTGCCGCGAGGCCCGACGTATCGATCCGAAGGTCGGCCACTTCCGCGTAGAGCGGCTCCCGCTCGCGGAGGAGCCGCTCCACCTCGGCAAAAGGATCGCCTCCGGTGAGCGACGGCCTTCTCGCGGCGGTCGCGGGGTCGGCCTCCAGCCGGCGCCGCACGCTCTCGGGTGTCGCGTCGAGCCAGACGATCGGCCGCCCACGATCGGCGAGCAGCCGCCGGTTCACCTCGCGAACGACGACGCCCCCTCCCGTCGCGAGCACTCCCCCGCACATGCCGAGCAGCAGGGAGAGCATCTCGGTCTCGCGGTCACGAAACGCGGCCTCCCCGTGCGACGCGAAGAAGTCCGAAACGGTGACGCGAGCCTGCCGCTCGAAGGCGACGTCGGCGTCCTGCCAGTCGCACCCGAGCCGCGAAGCGACCGCCGAGGCGACCGTCGTCTTGCCTGTGCCGCGAAAGCCGACGAGCGTGAGGCGTGGCATGATCGTCCCTGTGACCGCTTCAATCGGGCGACTTGTAGGATGCGGTGGCCCGCTTCACCGCCTCCCGCATGACGTCGGGCGGCGGATCCACGCCGTGCCAGAGCCGATGCTGGTCCGCCGCCTGCCGGACGAACATCTCCACGCCGGTGACGGTTCGGCATCCGACCGCCCGCGCGTTCTTCACGAGCAGCGTGTTCTCCGGATTGTAGACGGTGTCGAAGACGATCATGTACGGCCGCAGATGCTCGCGGTCGAAGGGCGTCTCGTCGATGTTGGGATGCATGCCGATCGGGGTCGTGTTGACGATGCAGTCGTACGGGAGCCGATACCTCGCCTGCCACTCGACCGCCTTGCAACCGACGTCGGACGCGAGCTTCTTCGCCCGCTCCGCCGTCCGGCCGGTCACGGTCACATCGACGTGCCTCCGCTTCAGGCCGAACGCCACGGCCCGCGCGGCGCCGCCCGCCCCGAGCACGATCGCCGTCTTCGGGAACGCCTTGTCAGCCTCCCCCTCGGCCGCCTGCAGCAACGCGTCGATGCTGTCGATCGCCGCCGTCGCGTCGGTGTTGTAGGCCGCGACGCGGCCGCCTTGGAAAACGAGCGTGTTGGCCGCTCCGATGGAGGTCACGATGTCGTCGGCCGGCTCCGCGACGGCGAGCACCTTCTCCTTGTGCGGGATCGTGACGCTCAGCCCCGAGAGGGGCCAGCGTGGAGCCGACGCGAGGAATGCGTCGAGGTGCTCGGCGGGCACGCGAAAGGGCAGGTAGACCGCATCGAGCCCCGAGGCCGCGTAGGCCGCGTTGTGGACGGCCGGGCTGAGGCTGTGGGCGACCGGGTCGGCGATCACGCCGAGGATCTTGGTGGCGTCCGTGACGGCATCGACGCGATAGAGCTGCCGCATCTGCTTCCAGCCGATCTGCCCCGGCGCCATGACGCGGTCGTCGTGGAAGGTGGCGAACGTGAAGGGGCTCCCACAGCGGAGACCGAGCACGCGGGTCGGCACGCCGATGTCTCCCATGCAGATCCCGATCGTCGGCACCTTGCTCCCCCTCACGAGATCGAGCATCCGCAGGTTGTCGTCCGGGTGATTCGCCATCGTGGCGATCTTCACGATGTCGGCATCCATCGAGGCGAGCTTCTCGTGCAGACCCGCGAGGTCCGCCGGCGTCCGGTGGAAGTCGTGGTGGCTCACGATCCGCTTTGTCTTTCCATACCTCGGCACCTGGAAGGCGATGTCGTCCTCCAGATCGACGTATTCGGCACCCTCGACGATCGCCGTCCGAAGCACGACGAGCCTCGCCTCCTCCGAGCGGCCCCAGCGTCCGCCGTGCGACGCGCGGCGGCACGTGACGATCGCCGGGCATGGACGATCACGAAGCAACCGCTTCACCTGAACCTCGCCCTGGATGTAGTCGAGCCGCAGTTCGACGAGCTCGATTCCGCTGTCGGCGAGATGCTTGTGTTCGGCCATCACGTGCCGATGGCGGCCGCGGCCGATGCTGACGCAGATCATCCTCGGTCGCCCCCTCGTTGTGGTGCCATCGGTGCGGTGGCGTTGCTCATGTTCGGCGGAACTGTCGGTCGAGCTCCTGCCGCGAGAGCTTGAGCGTCGTGGGCCGGCCGTGGGGGCAGTGGTGGGAATCCTCCACGCGATCCCGGCGGCTGACAAGCGCGTCGATCTCCTGCCGCGACAGCGGGTCGCCGGCCTTGATCGCCGCCTTGCAGGCCATTCCGTGGAGCACGTCGTCCAGCAGCCGCTCTGGCTCGCCGGCATCGGCATTCTCCAGCCGGCCGATCACCTCCCGCAGGAGCGTTGCGGCCGGGGTCCGTCGAGACATGGCGGGCTTCGCCGTCACGGCCACCCCGGAGCCGCCGAACGGCTCGACACGCAGCCCCACCCGCTCGAGCAATGGGGCATGGGAACGGAGAAGCTCTGCCTCTGCGGCAGCGAGTTCGACCGTCTCCGGCACGAGCAGCCGCTGCGACTCGAGCCCGCCCCCGGCGAGCGACTGCCGCATCTCGGCGAAGAGCACCCGCTCGTGAAGCGCATGCTGATCGATCACTTCGATCCCCTCCGGCGTCTCGACGACGAGGTAGCGGTCGTGCATCTGGATCGCCCGCGGCGGCTGCTCCGCGGTCGGTGACGGCCAGGGCAACGCCGCGGGGCCGCTCCGGGGGGCTTCGGCGGTCGCGGCCGCGGCGAAGGGCAGGGAGGGGTCGCCGCGGCGATCGATCACCGCCGCGGGCATTCCGAGGCCAAGCGGGATGCCATCGCCCGCGGCATGCGGACGGAAGCTGGGTACGGACCGCGGCTCGGTGGACGGCCGGAAGCCCGCCCCGCCGCGATCGACCGGCGGAACCAGGCGGGCCGAGAGGTCCGCCGACAGAAACGACGTGCGGACCGCCGCGAGCACGAGCTGATGGAGCTTCGAAGGCTCGCGAAACCGCACCTCCGTCTTCGCCGGATGCACGTTCACATCGACCTGTGACGGCTCGATGACGATCCGGAGGAAGACGATCGGCTGGCGACCGGTCAACAGGAGCCCGCGGTAGGCTTCCTGCACCGCGTGGAGGATCGAGCGGTCGCGGAAGGGACGACCATTCACGAACAGCTGCTGGAGCCGCGTGCTCGCCATGTCGTCCTCGGGCCGGCCCACCCATCCCTCGACCATCGCACCGTCGGCCTCGGCCCTCACCGCAAGCAGCCTCTCGGCGAGCGAGCCGCCGTGGATGCCGGCGATGCGGTCCCGCCAGTTCTCCACGGCCGGAAGTTCATGGATCGCCCGCCCGTTGTGGGAAAGCGTCATCGCGATCGAGGGATGAGCGAGCGCCGTGCGGGTGAATGCATCGGACACATGAGCCCACTCCGTCGCCGACGTTCGCAGGAACGCCCGCCGCGCGGGAATCTTCGCGAAGAGCTGGTGCACCTCGACGGTGGTTCCGACGGCACCGCCGCAGGGGACCACCGGCTTCGCCTCGCCGCAATCGATCTCGATCATGGCGCCGCTTTGCCGCGCGGGCGGCCGCGACCGGATCACGAGCCTCGCCACTTCGCCGATCGACGCCAACGCCTCCCCGCGAAAGCCGAGCGTGGCCACCTCCGCGAGATCGTCGGCTTGCCGGAGCTTGCTCGTGGCGTGGTTCTCGACCGCGAGGGAAAGGTCTTCGGCTTCGATCCCGGAGCCGTCGTCCGTGACCCGGACGAGCGCGATGCCTCCCTGCTCGACGGCGACTTCCACCCGTGACGGGCCGGAATCCACCGCGTTCTCCAGCAGCTCCTTCACGACGCTCGCAGGCCGTTCCACGACCTCGCCCGCGGCAATGCGATTCACCACGGAGGGAGGAAGCTTCGCGATTCGGGCCGTGCTGCTCACGTGAGCTGGAACTCCTTGATCTTCCGGTAGAGCGTCCGCTCGCCGATGCCCAGGAGTTCCGCCGCCTGCTCGCGATTGCCGCCGGTGAGCTTCAGCGTCTCGCTGATGAAGATTCGCTCGATCTCCTCGAGCGGCTTGCCGACGAGCGCCGTGATCCCGCCCGTGGACGCCACGTCGCCCAACACCACGTCGCCCAACACCGCGTCGGCCGGCACCACCGCGGCGGCGTCCACCGCGGCCGACGACTCGGGCTCCAGCTCGAGCGGAAGGTCGTCGATGTCGAGCGTGCCGTCGCAGTCCACCACGACCATGCTCTCGACGACGTTCCGCAGCTGCCGCACGTTGCCAGGCCAGGCGAACGCCCCGAGACGCTTCCGTGCCGCGAGCGACACGCCCGTGATCTGCTTGCCGTGTCGCTTCGAGTAGATCCGCACGAAATGCTCGATCAAAAGCGGGATGTCGGCCGATCGCTCGCGGAGCGTGGGAATCGCGATCGTGACGACCTTGAGCCGGTGGTAGAGATCGCTGCGGAAGAGACCGCTCTGGATCGCCTCCTCCAGGTTGCGGTTGGTGGCGGAGAGAATCCGGACGTTGACCTTCAGGGGCGAGTTGGAGCCGACCCTCGTGATCTCTCCCGACTCGAGCACCCGCAGCAGCTTGATCTGCGTCGCCATCGGCATGTCCCCGACCTCGTCGAGGAAGAGCGTGCCGCCATTCGCATACTCGAACTTCCCGACCCGGTCGCTCGAGGCGTCGGTGAATGCGCCCTTCACGTGGCCGAAGAGCTCGCTCTCGAGGATGTTCTCGCTCAACGCCGCGCAGTTGAGCGCCACGAATGGCTTGGCCTTCCGCGGGCTGTTCTGGTGGATCGCCTGCGCGACGAGCTCCTTGCCGGTTCCGGTCTCCCCCTGGATGAGCACCGTCGCGTCGGTGGGGGCGATCCGCTTGAGCCGCTCGATGAGCGTGAGCATCAGCGGGCTCGATCCGACCACCCCTTCGAAGCCGAACTTCTCGTCGAGCCGCCGGTTGAGTTCGGCGTTTTGCCGCTTGAGCCGGATGCCCTCGCTCGCCCGCTCTACCGCCTGCCGGAGATGGGAGAGGTCGAGCGGCTTCTGGAGGTAGGTCGTCGCCCCCTGTTGCATCGCGGCGACGGCCGAGGGAATCGTGCCGTGGCCGGTGACCACGATCACCTCCGTCTCCGGGGAGGCCTTCTTCGCACGGGCGAGAATCTCGAGCCCCCCGATGTCGTTCATCATGAGGTCGGTCACGACGACGTCGAAGGACTCCTGTTCGAGCTTCCTGGCCCCCTCGTTGCCCCCGCCGGCGATCGTGCACCGAAAACCCAGCCGCTCGAGCCCCTCGCCCATCGTTCGCCCATGCACGATGTCGTTGTCGACGACGAGAACCCGCACCAGTGCGTTGGCAGAAAGGTCGGAAGGAGCGTCTCGGGAAGGCTGCGGCATGAAGTTGATGGTACGAAGCGTGCGGCTGTCCCGTCCAGTTTTTCGGCGATCGCGGCCACCGGCAGCCCCGTCTGGCTACGAGGCGAGGCGGGCAGGAACAGGCAGCCAGATCGCGACCTTCGTGCCACGGCCCGGTGCGCTCTCCACGTCGATGCTTCCGCCGTGGGCCTCCACGATCTTGCGGGTCGTCGGCAGTCCGAGCCCGGAGCCTCCCTGCTTGGTCGTGAAGAAGGCCGTGAAGGCCTTCGCGAGCGTCTCCTCGTCCATGCCCGGCCCCGTGTCGATGAGTTCGAGGAGAACACCACGGCCGCTCGGCCTCGTGCGGACGACGAGCTGACCCCCGGAACCCGAATCGTTGGCCGCGTGCATCGCCTGGACGGAGTTGATCAGGAGGTTCAGGACGGCCGAGCGGAACGAGTCGCGATCGAGCATCACGGCCGGCAGCTGGGGATCGAGGTATCGCAGCACCTCCACGCCGGCCTCGTCGGCCCGCGGCGCGAAGAAGTCGAGCAGCTGCGAGATCTCGACGTTGAGGCTGCCCGGCTCGAGCGCGAGCTGCTCCTGCCTCGCGAAGTCGAGAAAGTCGCCGAGCAGCTTCTCGAGCCGGTCGCACTCCTGCCGCACGAGCTCGATCTTCGCCCTCGCACGGCGGTCGCGGTGCTTCTCGGCGGCGGACTTCCCGGGCTCGTCGCCCCGCGGCTCCGGGAAGTCCTCCGCCAACAGTTCCATGTTGAGCCGGATCGTGGAGAGCGGATTGCGGATCTCGTGGGCGAGCCCGCCCACGAGCGCCGCCAGTTCCGCGACCACGCTCGCTGGCGAGCGGCCCCCGTTGATCAGACCTTCGGCATCACTCGACGGCATCGCGATCCGGATCAGGATCCGCTCTGGGTGCCAGCCTCGGCCTGCTCCCGGATGACGGCCTTGCGGCTGAGCTTCACGCGGTCCTGCTCGTCCACCGCGATCACCTTCACCCGCATGACGTCGCCGATCCGGCAGACGTCACCGACGCTCGAGACGTACTCGTCGGACAGCTCGCTGATGTGGCAGAGTCCGTCCTTGCCAGGCACGAGCTCGACGAACGCGCCGAAGTCCTTGATGCTCGTCACCCGCCCCTCGTAGATCCTGCCGACCTGGATGCTCGCGGTGAGCGCCTCGACCTTCGCCATGGCCGCCATCGCCCCCTCCGAGTCGTGGCTCGCGACGGTCACCGTGCCGTCGTCCTCCACCTCGATCGAGGCGCCGGTCGACTCCTGGATCGCCCGGATGGTCTTGCCGCCGGGGCCGATGAGCAGGCCGATCTTCTCGGGATTGATCTGCGTCCGCAGGAGCCGCGGCGCCCACGGCGAGATCTCGGTCCGCGGCCGACGGATCGCCGAGAGCATCGCCTTGAGGATCTCCATGCGGGCCTCGCGGGACTGCTTGAGCGTGCCCGCGATGATCTCCCGCGAGATGCCGTCGATCTTGAGGTCGAGCTGGATGCCGGTGATCCCGGCCTGCGACCCCGCGATCTTGAAGTCCATGTCGCCGTAGTGGTCCTCGTCGCCGATGATGTCGGTGAGCAGGAGCCACTTGTCGTCCGATTCCTTCACGAGGCCGACGGAGATGCCCGCCACCGGGTTCGAGATCGGCACACCGGCGGCCATCAGGCCGAGGGTCGCCCCGCAGACGCTCGCCATCGAGCTCGAGCCGTTGCTCTCGAGGATGTCGGAGATCACGCGGATCGTGTAGGGGAACTCGTCGGGCGCCGGGAGCACGGGCTTCACGCTCCGCTCCGCGAGCGCGCCGTGGCCGATCTCACGGCGACCGGGGCCGCGGATCGGCCGCACCTCGCCGACGGAAAACGACGGGAAGTAGTAGTCGAGCATGAACTTCTTCGAGTATTCGTCGATGAGGCCGTCGACCCGCTGCTCGTCCTTGCCGGTGCCGAGCGTGATGGTGACGAGGGCCTGCGTCTCGCCCCGCTGGAAGACCGCGGAGCCGTGCACCCGGGGCAGGAGGTCCACCTCGCAGGTGATCGGCCGGAGCGTCTTCGAGTCGCGGCCGTCGGGCCGACGACCCTCGAGGATCAGCTCGCGGACCGCCCGCTCCTCGAGTCCGTGCCAGACGTGGGAGAAGTCGGCCTCGCTGATGCCGCCGGCCTGCCCCGGCTTGAAGTCGAACCCCGGCTCGGTCGGGATCACTGCCGCCTTGGCCTTCTCCTTGACCGCCTTCACCGCCTGGCCACGATCCTGCTTGCCGGGAAGGCCCTTGGCCGCCTTGAGCTCGACGAGGTAGTCGGCCGTGAGCCGGGCCCTCAGGGCGGAGTAGTCGGCGAGGACGTATTCCTTCTTTTCCTTGCCGGCCTGACGCACGAGCTCGATCTGCATCTGGCAGATCTCGCGAATGATCCGGTGGCATTCCTCGATCGCCTCGAGCATCCGGTCTTCCGGCATCTCGCGGGCGAAGCCCTCGATCATGAGCACGGCCTTCTCGCTCCCGGAGACGACGAGGTCGAGGTCGCTTTCCTCGAGCTGGTCCTGCGTCGGGAACGGCACGAACACGCCGTCGATCTGAGCGAGTCGGACGCTGCCGAGCGGGCCCTGAAATGGCAGGGGGGAGACGCACAGCGCGGCCGAAGCGCCGTTCATGGCGAGCACGTCGCCGTCGTTCTGCTTGTCGCTCGAGAGCACCGACGCCTGCACCTGCACCTCGTCGTAGAAGCCCTCGGGGAAGAGCGGACGGATCGGCCGGTCGATGAGACGGCTCGTGAGCGTCTCCTTCATCGTCGGCCGCCCTTCTCGCTTGAGGAAGCCGCCCGGGAACTTACCGGCGGCGGCGGACCGCTCCCGGTAGTCGCAGGTGAGCGGGAAGAAGTCGATACCGGGCCGCGGAGCGCCCGTCGCGGCGGCCACGAGCACCGTCGTGTCGCCATACTGCACGAGCACCGCCCCGGCCGCCTGCTTGGCGAGCACGCCCGTCTCGATGCTCAAAATCCCGTCGCCGATCTTTCGTTCAACTCGAACCTTCACGTTATCTCCTTCACTGCTTTGTCGCACCGTCGGCCAGCGGCTTTTCCGCGGCGACTGCGAGCTTTCTCGGCGGTCACTGTGCCGCCCTGTGCCAGACGCCGGAAACGCTCCGGCGAAATCCATCCAACCACAAAATCAAATGCCAGAAAATCGAATGTTGTCCCGTCGTCTCGGGTGAACGCCACCTTCGACGATCCATACCCGCGACGACCACACCGGCCGTCACCACCCATCGGGACATCGCCAACCGAGTCGTCGATATCCAGACGCCGATCGCGGAGATCCCGACCGCCGGCCGCCGTGAAAGACGAGCCCCGGTCGGAAATGCGACGGCCCGAATCACTTCCTGATGTCGAGCCGCTTGATGACTTCGAGATAGCGGCTCGGCGCGACCCCCTTCAGGTAGTCCAGGAGCCGGCGACGACGGCTGACCATCATCAGCAGGCCGCGGCGACTGGCGAAGTCCTTCGAGTGCTTCTTGAAATGACCGGTGAGCTGCGAGATCCGTCCGGAAAGGAGGGCGATCTGCACCTCCGCCGATCCGGTGTCCGCCTTGCCACGCTTGAAGGAGCCGATCAACTCCTGCTTGTGTTCTTTCGTCAACGACATGAAATCTTTTGCCGGCCGATTGAGGCCGGCTCCACAACGAGGAAGGCGGCCACTCGACCGCCGAACGTTCAACCCTGGTTTCCAGGTAAAAAAGTGTACGGCGAGGGCCTGAAATTGCAATCGTCGGCGGAAAACCCCAGGCGTTTGGGCCGCTCGACCAAACCAACGGCCGACGGTCACCGAGCCATCCGGGCGGCCGCCGCCTTGGGGGGCTCATGCACCACGTTCCAGGCGAGCCCCAGCTTCTCCAGCGCGAGGATCACCCAGTAGGTCGAATCGACTTCCCACCACTTGTGGCCATGCTTGGCCATCCGCTGGAACGCGTGGTGGTTGTTGTGCCAACCCTCGCCAAAGGCGAGCAGCCCCACCCACCACAGGTTCCTCGAATCATCGGTCGTCTCGTAGTTGCGATAGCCCCACATGTGGGTTGCCGAATTCACGAACCAGGTCACGTGGAAGACATAGATCATCCGCACCGCCATCCCCCAGACGAGCCACGACAGCCCGACCGCCGGCCCGTAGCAGGCCCAGCCGATGCCCAAGAGCGCTCCGCCGATGAGGAGATGCCAGAGGATGAACGTGTGGTGGAGAAACATGATGCCGCGATCCCGGGCGAGATCCGGAGCCCACCGCTTCACGTGCGCGTCCACCTCCTGGGCCGCATGCCTGGGGAAACTCCAGAGCATGTGCGCCCAGAGCCCGCCCTCCCGCGGCGTGTGGGGCTCTCCGGGCTGGTCGCTGAAGGCATGGTGCTTGCGGTGGTTTGACACCCAGCCGA
>DHLZ01000300.1:2415-20634 GCA_002405515.1 Planctomycetaceae bacterium UBA4655 | reverse complement strand
GGCCGTTGCGGACGTCAACAAGGATGGCAAGGCGGATATTCTCGTCGGGGATCTCTGGTACGAGGCCCCGGACTGGAAGCCGCACGTCATCCGGAAGGATCGCACGTTCGATCCCCACCGCTACAGTGAGGCGTTCGCGGTCTTCGTGGACGACATCGATGCCGACGGCTGCGCCGACCAGATCGTCGTCGGATTCCCTGGCAAGCCGTGCCATTGGTACCGGAATCCCGGCCCGGCCGACGGCCCGTGGCAGCAGTTTCTCATCCAGGACAACGCCTGCAACGAGACCCCGCAGTACGTCGATCTCTTCGGCACCGGCAGTCGGGCGCTGTTGCTGGGGCACAAGGGCGAAGTCTGCTCCTTCCATCCCGGGAAAGACCCGACGCAGCCCTGGGAGCGGGTGAGCCTCTCGGGAAGCAACGGCCCTGGCGCGGCACAGTTCGCCCACGGCTTCGGGGCGGGCGACGTCAACGGCGACGGCAGACTCGACGTCATGGTCGCGGGGAATTGGTACGAACAGCCTGCTACGCTGGACGGCATGCCGTGGAAGATCCACGCACTTCCGGCCCCGCCCTGTGCCGACATGTATGCCCTCGACATCGACGGCAACAAGCAGAACGACGTGATCTGTTCTTCGGCCCACGGCACGGGATTCTGGTGGCTCCAGCAGCGGGTCGAAAAAGACCGCTCGTTCTTCGTCCAGAATGCTTTCTTTCCCGTGCCGGCATCCTTGGCGAAGCCGCCGGCCGGCTCGGCATTCACCGCCGAGGAAGCGGAAATCTACGCCGGCCTCAACAAGGCCCGTGCCGCGGCCAAGAAGGTCGGCTGGCGGGCCGGCGCCGAGTTGACCGCCAAGGCCCGGCAACTCGCCGAGACCGGTGCCGCCGCCAAGGGAACGGTCGATGGCTACGCGGGAACCATCGTCGATTCGCTCAGCGGGACTGTCGAGAAGGATGCCTTGGAAGCCTCGTTCAAGGATCTCGTAGCCCGGCCGCAGCTCAATTCGCCGGCTTTGGAGGTCGGCGTGGGTGTGGCCGGGGGAAAATTCTGCATCCTGCTCGGCGATCGCGGACTGTTCGCGTTGCCGGGACAGACCCACTCGCTCAATCACGTCGATATCGACGGCGATGGGCTGAAGGATTTCGTCACCGGCCGTCGCTACTGGGCGCACGGCCCCGGCGGGGACGATCATCCCGCCGATCCGCCGCTGCTCTATTGGTTCCAAGTCAGCAAGGACTCCGCGGGGGTGGTCACGCTCACGCCGCACCGCATCGACGACGACAGCGGCGTGGGCACGCAGTTCGCCACCCAGGACGTCGATGGCGACGGCCATACCGACGTGGTCATCAGCAACAAGCGGGGCGTGGCGTTGTTCCTCCAGGTTCGTGGCCGGTGAAGGGGGTAGGCAGGTGATGCTCAAGGTTCCTGCGTCCCACCCGGGCCTGCGGTTCTTGTTGGCGTCGGGCCTGTCGATCCCCCTCGTCGCGGTCGTGCTCGCCACGCTCGCGGCTGCCGCGCCCTCCGTGGTGACTACGGAACCGCTGTCCCCTGAGCAGCAGCGGGCGCAGTTCAATCTCCCGCCGGGCTTCGAGATCCAGCTCATCGCCGCCGAGCCGCAGATCCAGAAGCCGATGAACATGGCCTTCGACGCCCGGGGCCGACTCTGGGTGACCCACTCGGTGGAATACCCGTTCGCCGCCCCCGCCGACAGGAAGCCGCGGGACGGGCTGACGATCCTCGAAGACTTCGGCCCTGACGGCCGGGCCCGGAAGGCGACGCTGTTCGCCGACGACTTGAACATCCCGATCGGCGTCCTGCCGTTGCCGCGGCCGCCGGGGGGAAAGACGGCGGCGATCGTCTGGTCGATCCCGCACATCTGGAAACTGACAGACACGGATGACGACGGCCGGGCCGACCTGCGGGAGGTCCTCTACGGGCCATTCGAGTTCCGCGACACGCATGGCAACCAGAACTCGTTCCGGCTCGGAGCCGACGGCTGGGTGTACGCGAACCACGGCTTCAAAAACCAGTCCCAGGTGAAGCTCCGCGGCGAGGGGGAAGTCGTCCTCCGCTTGAACTCGGGCAACACCTATCGCTTCCGCCCCGATGGCTCGGCCATCGAGCAGGTCACCTGGGGGCAGACGAATCCCTTCGGCATGGCCTTCGACGCGCTCGGCAACAGGTTCAACGCCGACTGTCACAGCCGGCCCCTGACGATGCTGCTGGCGGGGGCTCGGTACGCGGGCATCGGGGCGGGCGCGGGGGAACTCGGCTTCGCACCCAACATGACCGACGATGGCCACGGCTCGACCGGGATCGGGGCGGTGGCGATCAGCGACACGGACCGTTTTCCCGCCGCCTACCGCGATCAGGCGTTCGTCGGCAACGTCGTCAACTGCCGGGTGCACGCCGACGCGATCGCGTGGCGGGGCTCGTCGCCGTGGGTGGACAAGGCGACCGATTTCCTGACCTGCGACGATCTCTGGTTTCGTCCCTCGGACCTGCAGCTCGGCCCGGATGGCGGGCTGTATGTCGCCGACTTCTACAACTGCATCATCGGCCACTACGAAGTGGACCTGAAGCACCCGCGCCGCGATCGTGAACGCGGCCGGATCTGGCGGGTGGTATGGAAGGGTGAGCCGGGGGCGACGCCGGTCGATGCGGCCTTGCCCGTCGACCTGACGAAACTCGGCACCGCCACTTTGGTAGAGCGGCTGGGAGACGCGAACGAGACGGTCCGCCGGCTGGCGATGGAGGAACTCGTGGAGCGGGGCCGTGGTGACGCCACGGTCGTGGACCTGCTCCGCCGCACGTCGCCGTCGGAACACCACCGGGCCCGGGCGGTGCGGGCCCTGGCCCTCCTCGACCGGCTCAATGCGGCCACGATAGGGGCGGCGCTGGCGGACAGTTCTCGGCTCGTTCGCGTGCATGCGGTGAAGGCGGTCGCGGCCCTGCCGGGCTGGGACGAGTCGCGGGCCGAGCTCGTCCGCGGGAGGCTTGCCGACCCCGATCCGTTCGTGCGCCGGGCGGCCGCGGAGGCGCTTGCGGCCCATCCGTCGATCGGTTCGCTCCCCCCCTTGCTTCGCTGCCTGGCGGAAACCGCGCCCGAAGACACGCAGCTCATCCACGCGTTGCGGATCGCGGTCCGCAGCCAAATCGTGGCGGCGAAACCCGAGGAACTGGCGGCGATCGACATCGAGAAGTCGAGCATCGAGAAGTCGGATGCTGTGCGACGTCTTTTTGCCGACGTGGCGGCGACGGTCAAGACTCCGGCAGCGGCCTGGCTCGCGTGGCAGACCGCCCGCGGCCTGCCGGCGACGGACTGGATGAGGCCGCTGCAGGCCGTGGCCGAGACGTGCAGCCCGGAGCAGGTTGCGGAGGCGGCGCGGGGGGCACGGACCGCCTGCGATGGTGACATCGAGCTGGAAGCGAGTGCGCTGCAGGCGATTCTGGGCAAGGCCTTGGCGCAGGGGCATGGTCCGGCCGCCGGCACGGACCTAGCCCGGTGGGCGGTGGAGTTCGCCGTCCGGGTCCTGTCCGCGGAGGGCGCGGAGCAGCCGGAGGACGTCATCCGCACGGCGGTCACGATTGCCAGGGTGGTGAAGGAGCCCCGGCTCGCAGCGGCCTGGGACACCATTCTGCGGCTGGCACGAAACGCCTCTTCGTCGGATGCGGTGCGGAACGAGGCGATCGATGCCTTGCTGGCGCTCGACCAACGCCGCACGCTGGACGAGGCCACGGCCCTGATCCCGGTCCCGACCAAGCCGTATGCCGTGCGGATCGCCTTCGCCCAGCGGTGCGTGGGAGGCGATCCCGCGCCGCTGCGGGAGGCGATCGGGGCGGCGATGAAGACAGCCAACGCGGCGCAGCAGAAGGACTGGGCGATGGTGCTGCTCTCGCGGAACGACGGGGCCGAACCGCTCCTCGGGCTGATCGCCGCTGGGCGGGCTTCGCCGCTGCTGCTTCAGGACCGCCACGTTGTCGAACGGCTTGGCAAGTGCGGCGTGGCGGACCTCGACGTCCGAATCAAGGCCTTGACGGCCGGCCTGCAGCCGGCCGATCAGCGGATCCAGCGGGCGATCGGCAAGGTGGCCGGTCATTTCGGCAAGGCGGGCGGCTCGGCGGACGCAGGTGCTGAGCTGTTTGTGAAGCACTGCGCCGCCTGCCACCGGCTGGGGCAACGGGGCGGCCTCATCGGTCCCCAGCTCGACGGCATCGGGCAACGCGGCCCCGAGCGGCTCCTGGAGGACATCCTGAATCCGAGCCGCAACGTGGACGAGGCGTTCCGCACGACGATCGTCACGCTCAACGACGGCCGCGTGGTCGCGGGGCTCCGGCTCCGCGAGGAGGGGGCCGACGTCGTGTTCGCCGACGCGACGGGCAAGGAGGTGCGGGTGGCCAAGGCAGACATCGAGGAGACGGCGACGTCCCAAACCTCGCCGATGCCGGCGAACATGATCGACCAGGTCGGGGAGGCGAACCTGCCCCACCTGCTCGCCTATTTCCTGCAGCAGGCCGCCCCTCAGGCACCGTGACAGGTGACGACTCCCATGCCACGCATCCTGGCCGCGATCGTCTGCCAGCTCCTGCCGCTCGCGGCTGCCGCCGCCGACGGGCCCGCCGGTGTCCAGCTTCAGAAGGGGGACCACGTCGTCGTCATCGGCAACACGCTCGCCGAGCGGATGCAGCACGTCGGGCACTGGGAGACGCTCCTCCACTCCCGGTTCCCGGAGCTCGAACTGGTGGTGCGGAACCTCGGCTGGTCGGCCGACGAGATCATGCTGCGGCCGCGGTCGAAAAACTTCGTCGATCATCACAATACGCTGGCCGACCATAAGCCGAACCTGCTCATCGCCATGTTCGGGTTCAACGAGTCGTTCGCGGGGCCGGAGGGGCTGCCCCGGTTCGAACAGGATCTCGAGCGGTTCCTCACCGCGCCCCAGCGGATCGACCGGTTCACCACGTCCCGCAGCCGCTGGGATGGCACGCAGGAAGCGGTGGCCGAGTTTCCCCCGCTGGCGAGCCTGCGCCAGGTGGTCCTCGTCTCGCCGATCGCGCATGAGGATCTCGGCGACCCGCACCTCCCGGACGGCACGGCGAACAACGCGAACCTGCGGCTTTACACGGAGGCCATGCGGCGGGTCGCGGCCCGACACGGCACGCCCTTCGTGGACCTGTTCACGCCGTCCTTGCGGCTCATGGAGTCGGCCGGCGCGAAGAAGCTCACGATCAACGGCGTCCACCTCAACGCCCATGGCGACCGGCTCGTCGCCGAGCTGCTCGACGCCGCCCTCTTCGGCCCGCGGCCCGCGGCCGATGGCCGGGTCGATCTGGAGCGGCTTCGCGCCGAGGTGAACGAGAAGAACCTGCAGTTCTTCTACGACCACCGGGCGGTGAACGGCTTCTACATCTATGGCGGACGCAAGAGCCCCTTCGGCACGGTGAACTTTCCCGTCGAGTTCGCCAAGCTGCGGAACATGACGGCCCTCCGCGACCGGCGGGTGTGGGACGTGGCTCGGGGCAAGACGGTCGCGGCGCGGATCGACGACTCCGGCACGGGCCCGCTGCCGGAGATCCCGACCAACCGCCCCGAGCCGCTCACACTCACCCGGCCCGAGGAATCGCTGGCCCAGTTCACGCTGGCCGAGGGCTACGAGGCCAACCTGTTCGCCTCGGAGCGGGAGTTTCCGGAGCTCGGCAATCCCGTGCAGTTCGCCTTCGACGCCCGGGGCCGGCTCTGGGTCTGCACGATGCAGACCTATCCGCAGTACAACCCGGGCACGCCGGTCCACGACAAGGTGCTGATCCTGGAGGACACCGACGCCGATGGCCGCGCCGACGTCTGCAAGGTCTTCGCCGACGGCCTGCATCTGCCGATGGGCATCGAGTTTGGCCGCGGCGGCGTGTACGTCGCCCAGCAGCCCGACGTGATGTTCCTCAAGGATCTCGATGGCGACGACCGGGCCGACGTCCGCGAGCGGGTGCTCCACGGGTTCGACTCGGCCGACTGCCACCACGCCATCAGCGTGTTCACCTACGACCAGGGCGGGGCGATCTACTTCCAGGAGGGAACGTTTCACCACTCGCAGGTCGAGAGCCCCTGGGGGCCGACCCGTCTGGCGAACGCCGGGGTGTTTCGCTGGGAGCCGCGGACCGGCCGGTTCGGTGTCTTCGTGGACTACAATTTCGCGAATCCGTGGGGCCATGCCATCGACCGCTGGGGACAGAACTTCGTGGCCGACGCCTCGGGGGGCGCGAACTACTGGGGCACCGCCTTCTCGGGCGACATCGACTATCCCGACAAGCGTTCGGTGATGAAGCAGTTCCTCGCCAAGCAGTGGCGGCCGACGGCGGGCTGCGAGATCGTGTCGAGCCGCAACTTCCCTGAGGAAGTCCAGGGCAACTACCTGCTCAACAACTGCATCGGCTTCCAGGGCGTGCTGCAATACAAGGTGCGGGATGAAGCATCGGGCTTCGCTGCCGATCCCGTCGAGCCGCTGCTCCGGTCGGCCGACCAGAACATGCGGCCGGTGGACCTCGAGTTCGGCCCCGACGGCGCGGTCTACGTATGCGACTGGTTCAATCCGCTGGTCGGGCACATGCAGCACTCCCTCCGCGACCCGAAACGCGACCACCATCACGGCCGGATCTGGCGGATCCGCCATGCCAAGCGGCCGCTCGTCGTGCCGGCGAAGATCGCGGGCCAGCCGATCGCGGCGCTGCTCGCCCTCTTCGAATCGGAGCCGGAGGAACGGACCCGTGCCCGCGTCCGCAGCGAGCTCTGGAATCGCGATACGGCAGAGGTGCTCGCCGCGGTCGAGCGGTGGACCGCGGGGCTCGATCCCCAGGGCCCCGACTACGAGCATCATCTGCTCGAGGCCCTCTGGCTCCACCAGGCACACGATGTCGTCCACGAGGGGCGGCTACGGGCGGCACTGCGGTCGCCCGATTTCCGGGCCCGTGCGGCGGCCACACGCGTGCTTTGTGTCTGGCGGGAACGGGTCTCGCAGCCGCTCGATGTGTTGGCCACGCTCGTCGAGGACCCACACCCACGGGTGCGGCTGGAGGGGGTGCGGGCCCTCAGTTTCTTTGCCGACGAGCGGGCCCTCGCCATCGCCCAGCGGGCGGTGCTCCACCCGATGGACGACTACCTCCACTACACGCTCGGCGAGACACTCAACACGCTCGAACGCCGCATCCGACGGCGGTCGCCCGACTTCAGCGTGGCCGCCCCGCTCGTCGCACTCATCGAGAGCAAACAGGTGCCGCCCGATCGCCTCGGCGACGTCGTGACCATGATCTGCAGACGAGGCGGCCCGGCCGAGCTGGCGAGCGTCTTCACCCACGCCGCGCAGGGCGACTATCCGGCCGACCTGCGGCTCCAGGTGTTCGCCACGCTGCTCGACACGGCCACGACCCGCAAGCTGAAGCCCGCGGGGGATCTGGCGGCGATCGGCCGTGTGATCCGTGCCGCGGACAACGCCGACGGCCGGCTGCGGCAGGCGGCCATCCGGCTGGCGAGCGCCTGGAGATTGGACGTGTCTCGTGACCTCGAGCCGATCGCACTCGCGGGTGTCGACCCCGCGCTGCGATCCGCGGCGATCGACGGTCTGATCGCGATCGGCGACCGCCCAGCGCAGGACACGCTCGAGAAACTCACCGCCAAGGGCCAGCCCGGGCCGATCCGGATGGTCGCGGTCGCCGGCCTCGCCAGATCGGATCTCGACCGGGCCGCCGCCCGCGCCGCGACCGTGCTCGCGGAGAGCGACCCGCGGGACGACCCCGCCCCGCTCCTGGAGGCCTTCCTCAACCGCAAGGGCGGGGCCGACGCGCTCGCCGCGGCCCTCGCCCAGCGGACGCTGCCGGTCGACGTCGCCAAGCTTGCGCTGCGGCACATGTACTCGGTCGGCCGCAGTGACAAGGCCCTCTCCGACACGCTGAGCGCCGCCGCGGGCATCGCGGTCGATCCGCCCCCGCCGACGCCCGCGGAGGTGGCGAGCCTCGCCGCCGAGGTCGCGGCCCGCGGCGATGCCGCCCGCGGCGAACTCGTGTTCCGCCGGGCCGACATGAGCTGCCTCAAGTGTCATGCCCTGCACAAGGCGGGGGGCGACCTCGGTCCCGAACTCACGAGCGTGGGGGCCGTCTCGCCGGTCGAGTTCGTCGTCAGTTCGATCCTGAATCCCAACCAGGCGATCAAGGAGCAGTACGTCACGAAGATCTTCCAGACCGTGAATGGCGAAGTGTTCACCGGAATCGTCCTCAGCCGCGACGCGGTGCGGGTGCAGCTCAAGGAGGCCTCGGGCAAGACGATCACGATCCCCACGGCCGACATCGAGGAGGAGGCCGAGGGCCAGTCGCTCATGCCACAGGGCCTGGCCAAGTTCCTCACCCGGGACGAACTGATCGACCTGGTGACGTTCGTCTCCGCACTGGGCAAGCCGGGGCCGTACGGCGTCCGCACCGCTCCGATGATCCAGCGGTGGCGGGTGTTCGGCGACAGGCAGGCGATCAAGGCGGTCGGCGAGAAACCGGACGAGCCGCCGACGATGGCGCAGTTCGAAAGACGGATCCTCGGCTCGAACGCCTGGCAGCCGGTCTACGCACGGGCCAGCGGCGGGCTGCCGCTCGACGAGCTCCGCGGCGGCGACCAGGCGGCGCAGGTCTACGTGCAGGGCGAGATCAGCGTGACCGAGGAGGGCGAGGTGACGGTGGAGATCGAAACGTCGGCGAAGTTTCTCGCGTGGCTCGGCATCGAGCCGCACCACGGCCAGCGGACCTTCACGACCAGGCTCCCCCGCGGAACCCACAAACTGACGCTGCGGGTCGCCCCCACCGAGCCGGGACAGTCGGTGAAGGTGCGGGTCTCGTCACCGTCGGGTTCGACCGCCGTGGTCGACGTGGTCGGGGGCGCGTGAGTGGCCCGCCTGCAAAGCCCTACAAGCCCCCCAGAACTCCTGGCTGTTTCCCGGCGTCCGCCCCGCCGCCCGGAGAGCCGCGATCTTGGTGTAGCAAACTCCAAAAGAGCTTCTCAGAAGGCCGAAAACCACCTTTGGGACGACAGCGCAAGCCTACCGGCTGCTCTTTCGGGCCCGGTGTTTCGAGGTGTATTTCTGCTGGCGAGAGTTGCATCTGCCTGTGCAAGCACCTAAGATTTCAGGTGTTTACGCGGCATGTTGACGGTCGCCGGATGAATGTTGGGTTTCGCTGTGCCGGGCTTCCTGACATGATTCGTATCGCTTCTCTCTGTCTTGTCGCTGCTTGCGGCGGCCTGATTTCGCTCTCGGCCCTCGCCCAGGAAGAAGCACGGCCGAACGTGCCGAAGTACGCGTCGGTCGAGGAAAGCCGAAAGGTCTTCGACGACGCGGTTCAGCCGGTGCTCATGAAGCACTGCAGCGGGTGCCACAGCGGCTCGACGCAGGAAGGGGATCTCGATCTGGCGTCGCTCGACCCGGACATGAAGGCTGGCACCGGCGGCGGCCGGTGGGCCATGCTCAAGAAACTGGTCGCTGCGCGGGAAATGCCGCCTGCCGATCGCCCGAAACTCAGCGACGCCGAGATCAAGGCCGTCACCGATTGGATCGCGGGCGAACTGAAGCGATCGGGACGGCACTTTTCCGCGCGGGCGGAGTTCGCCAACGGCAACAAGGTCCCGCACGACAAGCTCTTCGATCCGAACTTCAAGGCGAAGTTCGACAGCCCGAGCGGCCTGCGGCGGCTCAGCCCCGAGATCTACGCGGCCAATTTCATCACGGCCGCGGGCGTGCTGGCCCAGCCCTTCACTGCCGCGGGCGGCTTTGCGTTCAAGGACATGGGGGCGGCGAAGCTCGATGAGCCGACCACCGTGCTCTTGATTCGCAATGCCATGCAACTCGCGAGCGGGCAGACGGGCTTCAGCCTCGACGGTGACAAGAAAAAGTTCGCCAACATGGTGCCCTCTCAGTTCCCCCCGTTGTTCGACGAGAGCAAAGAGCCGAGCGACGCCGAAATCGCGGCCGCGATTTCGGTCCAATTCAATCGCGTGCTCGGTCGGGCGGCCACGGCCGAGGAGACCCTCCGCTTCGCGGAGTTGTGGCGGAAGAACCGTGCCGACGCGGGAGCGGTCGTCGGCACGCGGGCCACGCTGGCAGCCGTGTATCTCTTGCCCGAGGCGATCTATCGCTGGGAACTTGCCGAGGGGCAGCTGGACGCCGATGGCAAGGTGCGATTGACGCCGCGGCAGATCGCGTACGCGATTTCCTATGGGCTCACGGATCGCCGTCCGGGGCCGGGATTGAGCGGTGCCGCCGCGAAGGGCGGGCTCGACACCCGCGAAGGGGTGGAGGCAGCGGCGCTCGAACTCCTGCGAGACCCCAAGGTGAGCAAGCCGCGGATCGCCCGGTTTTTTCGGGAGTATTTCGGCTATGGACATGCCAAAGAGGTGTTTCAGGACGAGAAGTCGAATCCCGAGCACGATGCCACCGAATTGATCAAAGACACCGACAAGTTGATCGAATACATCCTCGAGAAAGACGAAAACGTGTTCGTCGAGCTGATGACGACGAACAAGTCGTTCGTGGGGAACTCGGTTGCAGCGACGCTCAAGAAGCAGCGGGCTGACACCGTCGCCAAGTACCGGGATAAATATGACAAAGGGTTGCAAGAGGGGAAGTACACGGAAGAATCCATGCCCTTCAAGGTCGACCGCCGCTGGATCCCGGGCCGATCGGTCTACGAGGCCTACAATCTCGGAGACTTCCCCGACCCCGGCGAGCAGCCCGTCGACCTGCCGAAGGAGCAGCGGGCGGGCATATTGACGCAGCCGGCGTGGCTGGCGGCCAACGCCAAGACCGACGAAAATCACGCAATTTTTCGCGGCAAGTGGGTCCGTGAAAAACTCCTCGGCGGCGTCGTTCCAGACGTGCCGATCACCGTCGATGCACAGCTGCCGAACGCCCCGCATCACGGGCTCCGCGAGCGGATGAAGGTCACCGAGCAGGAGTACTGCTGGAAGTGCCACACCCTGATGAACCCGCTCGGCCTCACGTTCGAGTCGTACGACTGCTTTGGTCGCTTCCGCACCGCCGAGCCGGTGCTCGACGTGGAGGCCACCGAAAAGAACGTCGACAAGAAGGGGAAGTCGCTCGGCAACGTGACGAAGGCGATCCCGCTCGACACCAGCGGAGGGATCAACGACTTTGGCGACCCCTCCGCGGAGGGCGCGGTGGGCAACGCCGTCGAGTTGCTCCACAAGATCGCGAAGTCGGAGCGGGCCGAGCAGGTCTTCATCCGGCATGTGTTCCGCTACTTCATGGGCCGCAATGAAAATCTGGGCGACGGGCCGAGTTTGCAGTACGCCCAGAAGCGGTATCGCGAGAGCGGTGGCAGCATGAAGGCCCTGGTGGCCGCGATCATGGCGAGCGATTCGTTCGTGTGCCGCGTGCCGTCGGCGGATGAAGGCCGATGAACGTATCTTTTGCAGGTTTGGCTGTTGGCTCGACGTCGTCCCTCACTTTTTCTGGAGTTTTGACATGACCCTGCCTCGTCGCGATGTGCTCAAGGGAATGACGCTCGGCGCCGGTTCGATGCTGCTGAGCCCGATCCTCTCGAAGATGCAGGCCTTCGCCGCCGGTCAGGCCGTCGCTCCCAAGCGGTTCGTCTTCGTGGTCGAGAGCAACGGTGTCCTGCCGGAACAGATGCGTCTGGCCGGCATGAAGCGGGTCACTCGTGAGGACAAGCAGGGCTATCCGTTCGTCGACGAGTCGCTGGCCGACAAGCAGCTCCCGGTCTCGCTCGAGCCGGTCGATCGCTGGAAGGATCGGGTGACGATCGTGCAGGGGCTTTCGGGCCGTGTCTGCGGCGGCGGCCACTCGAACAACTTCATGGCCCTGGGTGCGTTCGGCGGCGGCCGCGGCAACGGCAACGGCCAAAGCAGGAAGATCAACGGCGAAACCGTCGACGGGGCCCTGTCGCGGGAACTGCCGGGCATCTTCCCGCACATCGGCATCGGAATGTCGAAGCGGATCGAAGACAACGTCATCTACAACATCTCCGCCATCGGTCCCGATCGCCCGTTGCCGACGATGGTCTCGCCGTCGTTCGCCTACTCGAATCTGTTCGGCAGCGTCGCCGAAGGGAATTCCCGCGACTTGTATGCGGCGAATGCGAACCTTCTCGACTTCATGCGGGACGACATTCGCCGCGTCGAGTCGCGACTGGCCGGGCAGGAACGGGAGCAGCTCGGCGCCTACCTGGAGACCTACGAGACGCTGCGGAATCGCCAGAGCCGGCTCAACGAGGTGCAGCACACGCTCCGCGAGCGGGGGCCCGTGGCGAGCGACAAGTACACGAGTGCCGTCGAGATCGACCGGCTGGACGCCATGTTCGACATCGGCGCCTGTGCCCTGATTTGCGGGCTCACGAACGTCTTGACGATTTCGTCCGCGGCGGGCATCCGTGATTTCGACGTCACCTTCTCGGGCCTCGGGCTCAAGAAGGACAAGCACATGATCGGCCACGGCTCCAGCGACCAGGGCCGGACGTACTTCGAGCTGTACGACATGATCCGGCGGTGGCATTTCGAACGGATCGCCGAGTTCATGGCGAAGCTCGAGCGGGTCCCGGAGGGCGACGGCACGATGCTCGACAACACGCTGATCGTGTATCTCAGCGACGGGGCCGAAGGCCATCACTCGCGATGCTGGGAGTGGCCGATGGTGCTGCTCGGCAACCTGGGGGGCCGGCTGCGAACCGGGCGGTACATCGACTATCCGTCGTATGGGGCCCGCGGCCATCGCACGATCAGCAACATGTACACGACGTGGCTGCAGCTCGCCGGTTCCGACCGCGAGTTCTTCGGGCAGGTGGACACCAACCTCGCCGGCATCGAGACGCACGGGCCGCTCGAAGAGCTGCTGGCCTAGCTGACGGGAAATCGGGGGAAATCCCGGAATGGCCCCCGACGACGGCTCCGCCGAATCGACCCCCGCCGACACCGACCTCGCCGCGAAGGCGTCCGACCGCTCATCCGCGGCGGAGAAGGTGAAGACCTTTCCGCAGACGCCGGGCGTCTACCTCATGAAGGATGCCGCCGGACGCGTCATCTACATCGGCAAGGCGAAGAACCTGCGGGCGAGGGCGTCGAGCTACTTCCTGAAGGCGGCCGAGCAGGACCGCCGCACCGCCGAACTCGTCCGCGAGATCCGCGACATCGACTTTCTCGAGGCGGAGAGCGAGGTCGACGCGCTCCTGCTCGAGAGCCGGCTCATCAAGGACGTGCAGCCCCGGTTCAACTCCGACCTCAAGGACGACAAGACCTTTCCCTACCTCCAGATCACGACCCACGAGGACTATCCGCGGGTCGAGTTCACCCGCGAGCCGCGGCGGAAGGGGGTGAAGCTCTACGGCCCCTTCACGAGCGCCGGCAGCCTTCGCGGCGCCATGGTCGTGCTCCAGCGGATCTTCAAGTTCCGCACCTGCACGCTCGACATCGAGGCCGACGACCGGAAGTGGAGGTGGTTTCGTCCCTGCCTGCTCGCGTCGATCGACCAGTGCACGGCCCCCTGCAACCTGCGGATCTCGAAGGAGGACTACCGACGCGACATCATGCGGCTGCGGACCTTCCTCGACGGCAACAAGAAGCGGCTGCTCGAGGAGATGCGGCGGGAGATGATGGCCGCCTCGCAGGAACTCGCCTTCGAGAAGGCGGCGAGGCTGCGGGACGAGATCCGACTGCTCGAGACGCTCGACGAACGGGGCGACCTCGAGGAGCACGTGCAGCCGGAGGTGTTTCTCGTCGATCCGAAGAAGGGGCTCGCGGGGCTCAAGAGCGTGCTCAAGCTCGAGAAGACGCCCCGGGTGATCGAGGGGGTCGACATCGCGCACCTCGGCGGCAGCGAGACGGTCGCGAGCCTCGTGCAGTTCCTCGACGGCCTCCCCTTCAAGCCGGGCTACAAGCGGTACCGGATCAAGTCGGTGGACGGCATCGACGACTTCAAGAGCATCCACGAGGTCGTGTCGCGGCGGTTCGCCCGGCTCGTCCGGGAGGGAATCTCCCTGCCCGACATCTTCCTCATCGACGGCGGCAAGGGGCAGCTCTCTGCCGCGGTGGCGGCCGTGCAGGCCCTCGGCATCGAGCCCCCCTGCATGATCAGCCTCGCGAAGCGGGAGGAGGAGGTGTTCGTGCCGGGGCGGAGCGAGCCCTTGAAGATCTCGAAAGACGCCTATTCGCTTCGACTGCTCGAATATGTCCGCGACGAGGCCCACCGCTTCGCCCAGCACTACCACCACCTTCTGCGACGCAAGAAGACGCTGCCCGAGGAGGAGTCGTGAGCCGGCCGCGTCAGTCGTCCACGCCGCGGAAGTGTCCGTAGTTCTCCCGGGCGAGCACGGCCAGGAATTCGGCCAGCCTCGGTTCGGCGGCGATGCCGATCGTGTGCACCGACACGCGTCGGGTGCGGTTGGCTTCGGCGACCATCCGCACGATCTGTGCGGGGGCGACGACCCGCCCGGCGGTGGGCTCGCCGTCGGAGAGCAGATAGACCGCCTCGACGTCGAGCGTGAACGCCAAGTCCAGCGCGTCGCCCGTGGCGGTGGTGCCGTTGGGCTCCAGGCTGCGGATGAAGACCGTGGCCTCCTTCCTGGCCGTCTCGTCGGCGGGCACGAGCCGCGGCTCCCAGGCGAACGCCCGGTTGGAATAGGCGATGATCGTGAAGGTGGCCGTCGGTGAAAGCTGCCACACCGCCGATTCCAGCTCGCGTTTCGCCTTTTCCAGCCGGCCCTTCTCCTCCATGCTCGACGACACGTCGATGAGAAACACGACCCGCTCGGCGTAGAGCGGGATCCCGTAGTACGCCGGGTCTTTGTGGTTGCCCGCCGCCTCGAGCGGCCGTTGCGGAACGGGATACTCGGCCTGCGGCGGCGGCAGGGAGAGGGTATCGCGATGCTTTGCCATCCATTCGGCCCACGCGGCCGCATCGGTGCCGAAATTGCGGCCGCTGACGAAGGCCAGGTAGGCGACCACGTCGGCCCGGGCCTCGCCACGGAGATGGGCCAGGATCGACACGAGCGAGTCCACGCCCTCGCGGCTGTTCACCGCAATCAGCGCCCGGACGACGCCGCGGCGGAAGGGGTGGTCGTTCGCGAAATTCCGCAGCCGCGAAAGCCCTCGCAGCGTGGCCACGTCTTCGGCGGCCGCCCGGCCGGCAGCCGCGGTGGCGACGGCCCAGGAGAGTTGGACTCCCGCCGGACCGGCGTCGTCGAGCCAGGCCGCCACCGGCCAGCGGGCGGCCGGGGCCTTGGCGGCAAGCAGGACCGCGGCGATATCGGCCGCCGTATCGACCCGCCCTTCCCGCAGTTCCCGGGCGGCGCGTTCGATGATCGCCGCCTCCACGGTCGGATCCTCGCGAAGCTGCGAGATGACGTTCCGGGCGGCACCGCGGACCGACTCGTCCTTGAACGACAGCCCGACGCGGACGACGAGATCGAGCGTGTCGTCGCCGCGGTTGGCGGCCAGCTTGCCGAGGATCTCCTTGCGATGGGCGGGCGACCCGGTCCGCGCCGCGGCCAGCGCCTTTTTCCGCAGATCGGCGGGAACGGCCTCCGCGAGGGACCCTTTGGTCGGCGGGCCCGCGTCGTTCGGCGGGGCCGCGGTGGTGAAGGCCGGGACCACCGCGATCCCGAGCACCGCGGTGATCCAGCACGATACGAGGCGGCTTGTTCGGGGCATGGCCGGCTCCCTGCGATGGAGGTTCCTGGCGACGAATGCCTAGCGGTTCGTCATGTCGCACGACACTCCGCCGGCGGCGGGCACATAGCAGGCCCGGGCGTAGTCCATCACCATGCGGTGGGCGCTGAACCGCCACGCGAGCGAACCGATCGAGTTCATCATCATCTGGATCCAGCGGCGGGGCAGGCCGTCGGCGTCCCGCTCGTAGAAGCAGGGGATCACCTCCTTCTCGAGCGTCTCGTAGAGCGCCTCGTAGTCGCGGCGGTCGGTGATCTCGTCGTTGGCGTGGATCTCGCCGCGGCCGATCGCGAAGCCGTTCTTTCCGTCGTAGGCCTCGGCCCACCACCCGTCCAAGATCGAACAGTTGAGGCCGCCGTTGAGCACGACCTTCTGGCCGCTCGTGCCCGAGGCCTCGAGCGGCCGTCGCGGGTTGTTGAGCCAGACGTCCACGCCCTGGATCAGGTGGCGGCAGACGTTGATGTCGTAGTCCTCGATGAACACGATCCGGCCGCTCGTCCGCGGGTCGTGACGCAGGTTCGCGATCTTGCGGATCAGCCCCTTGCCCGGCTCGTCGGCGGGATGCGCCTTGCCGGCGAAGATGATCTGGATCGGCCGGTCACGGTCGGCGATGAGCGTGAAGAGCCGCTCGAGGTCGTTGAGCACGAGATCGGCCCGCTTGTAGGTCGCGAACCGACGGGCGAAGCCGATCGTGAGGATGTTGGGGTCGAGCACGTTGCGGGCTGCCTCGACCGCCTCGTCGCACTCGCCACGCCTGCGGCACTGCCGCGAGACCCGACGCCGCACGAACTGAAGCAGCAGGTTCTTGAGCGCGTAGTGGGTCTCCCAGAGCTCGCCCGGATCGACGTCGTAGATGCTCTGCCAGATGCCCGGCTCGCCCATCTTGCGGAACCAGTTGGCCGGGAAGATCCGGTCGTAGAGCTGCAGCATCTGCCAGGAGAGCCAGCTCGGCACATGCACGCCGTTGGTGATGTGGCCGATCGGAACCTCCTCCTCGACCCGCCACGGCCAGAGGTTCGCCCACATCTTCCGGCTCACATGACCATGGAGCTGGCTCACGGCGTTGGCCCGACGCGACAGCTTCAGGCCGAGCACTGTCATGCAGAAGGGCTCGGCGTGGTTGTGGGGCTCGACGCGTCCGAGGGCCATGAGCTGCTCGTGCGAGATGCCGAGCGAATCCCGCATCGGCCCGAGGTGCTCCTCGATGAGGCCGCCGTCGAACCGGTCGTGGCCGGCGGGAACGGGCGTGTGCGTCGTGAAGACGGTCTGGCGGGCCACCATCCGCACGGCGTCGTCGTAGGAGAAGCCGTTGACGTTCATCTGCTCGCGGACCGCCTCGAGCGTGGCGAACACGGAGTGGCCCTCGTTGAGGTGATAGACCCCCGGCGTCACCCCGAGGGCCCGGATCGCCCGCACGCCCCCGATGCCGAGGACGAGCTCCTGCCGGATCCGCACCCGCGTGTCGCCGCCGTAGAGCCGGCTCGTGAGGGCCCGGTCCTCGGGGCTGTTGCCCTCCGCGTCGCAGTCGAGCAGATAGAGATTGCAGCGGCCGACCGCCATCTTCCAGACCTTGGCCCGGATGCCGCCGCCCCGGGTGTCGACCTGCACGACGATCGGCTTGCCGTCGACGCCGATCGCCGGCTCGATCGGGAGCAGGTCCACCCGCGTCTGCAGATACTCCTCGTGCTGGTAGCCGTCGATGTCGAGCTGCTGCTTGAAGTAGCCCTGGTTGTAGAAGAGGCCGACCGCGATCAGCGGCAGTCCGAGGCCGCTGGCGCTCTTGACGTGGTCGCCGGAGAGGACGCCCAGGCCGCCGGAGTAGATCGGCACCGACTCATGGATGCCGAACTCGGCCGAGAAGTAGACCACCGGCTTCGAGCCGAGCACGCCGGCGTGCACGTCGCTCCAGGTGTCCTCGGCGCCGACGTACTCCTTGAGCCTGCGGTAGGCCTGGTTGATCCGGCTGTAGAGCACGAGCTCGGCCGCCCTCGCCTCGAGCCTCTCCGGCGTGAACTCGGCCAAAAGCGCGATCGGGTTGTGGTCGAGCTGGCGGAACCGGATCGGGTCGAGCTCGCGGAAGAGGTTCGTCACCTCCGGGTGCCAGCTCCACCAGAGGTTCCTGGCGAGCGCCATGCACTTGTCGTAGAGGTTTTGCGGCGAGAGCTCGATGAGTCGCGGAGGCGAATAGGCGGCGTCGGAAGGGACGGATCGGGGGGCATCGGCCGACCTTGCCTCCTCGCCGATGCGGGGAGTGCGGGGGCGGATCGCTTCTTCTGCGTGGCTCATGCTGATTCTCCGTGGAGGCGTGTCGGTCGCGTCGTGTCGGGCCGCCCAGAAGAGATTGTCAGTATATAGGCCGTTCCGGCGAGCCGACAGGGCCCGAAAAGCCGTCGGCCGCCGCGAAACGGACCGCACCGAAGCCGCGATCAGCTGGTGCGCACCAACAGACGTCCGGCGGCCGCGAGAACGTCGTCGGCCTCGATTGCGAGCATCGATCG
>DHLZ01000300.1:0-2235 GCA_002405515.1 Planctomycetaceae bacterium UBA4655 | reverse complement strand
CGGTCGCGTGGATGCTCCCCCACGGTCCGTTGCGGCTCGCGGGCACCGGTCCGAAGAGGCCGACGCAGGGGGTGCCCACCGCCGCCGCGATGTGGAGCGGCCCGGTGTCGCTCGAGATGAAGAGCCTCGCGAGCCTCGCCGTCTCGGCGAGTTCGGACAGCGACGTCGGCGGCGCCTTCGTCGCGGCGCCGTCCGCGTCGGCCACGATCCGGTCCGCAGCGGCCGACTCGTCGGGTCCGCCCCAGACGACGACCGACGCGACGCCGTGCTGACGGCGGAGAACGCGGGCGACGGCGGCGAACCGCTCCGTCGGCCAGAGCTTCGAGGCCCATCCGGCGCCAGGGTTGAGCACGGCGGTGCCGGAATCCGACCTCGGAAACCAGCCCGCAACGGACCGGCGGGCCGCCTCGTTCCGAGGCATCGCGAACTCCACCTTCGGCGCCGCGATGCCGATCGGCGCGAGCAGCTCGAGGTGGCGTTCGATGATGTGGGGCCGTCGCGGCGAGACCCTTCGCGTCGAGGCGAGCCAGGACAGCTCCCGGGCGTGCGGCCGCGACGCCCCAAGCCGCATCGGCGCCTTCGACAGCCACGTCGCGACCCCGCTCTTGAAGAGCCCCTGGAGGTCGATCGCGATGTCGGCGCGGTAGCCGGCAAGCTCGCCCGCCAGACGGCGGACGGCCGCCGGCGAGAGGAGCCATCCCCGGGGCACGCGGATGATCCGGTCCACCGCGGGATGCCCCTCGAGCACGTCGGCGGCCCGGCCCTCGACCACCCACGCGATCTCGGTGGACGGCCGGGCCCGCTTGATGGCCACCGCCGATGGAATGGCATGCACGATGTCGCCGATGGCCGACAACCGCACGATGACGACGCGTTCGTTGGCGGGTGGCGACGGCGACATGCCGCCACTATAAGCGGCCGACGGCGGGACGTGGTGGCGGCTATCATGGTGCCATGCCGCGGCCGCGTCGAAATCCGTTCACCGTCCTGCTCGGCGTCGTGGGCGTGCTCTTCACGATCACCGCGGCGAACTACTCCTTCGCCGTGCTTCGCGGCGTGAAGGCCGCACGGGACGGCGAGGCGGCCGGTCCGCATCCGCTCCAGCAGGTCATGGACCGCCATGGCACGGCGATCCTCGTCGGGGAGCTCGTGGTCCTCGCGATCGCGACGATCGGCTCGGTGGCCCTCGACCACGCGGAGGGGGAGCGGATCCGCCGGGCGCGACAGGCCGAGCGGGAGGGACGCGGTGAGTGAGCCTGCGGCCAGGGCGATCGCGCGGCTCCGCGACGAGATCCGCGTTCACGACCGGAAGTACTACGTCGAGGCGGCGCCGGAGATCAGCGATCGCGAGTATGACCGGCTCGTCGAGCGGCTGCGGGCCCTCGAATCGGAGCATCCCGAGCTCGTCACCCGCGACAGCCCGACGCAGCGGGTCGGCGGCGAGCCGGTGCCGCAGCTTACATCGGTCCGGCATCGCGTGCCGATGCTCTCGATCGACAACACCTATTCCACCGGGGATCTGCTCAAGTGGGGGGAACGGGTGCGGAAGCTCGTTCCCGACGAGCCGATCGAGTGGGTGCTGGAACTGAAGATCGACGGCGTCGCCGTGTCGCTCACCTACGACGCCGGCCGGCTCGTGCGGGCGGCCACCCGAGGGAACGGGGTGGTCGGCGACGACATCACCCACAACGTGCGGACCATCCACGGCGTGCCGCTCCTGCTCCCGCTCGCCGAGCCCCCCGAGTCGGTCGAGGTCCGCGGCGAGGTCTACATGACCAACTCCGCGCTCGTCGCGCTCAACGAGGCGCAGGCCAAGGCCGGCCTGCCGCCGTTCGCGAACACGCGGAACGTGGCGGCCGGAAGCATCCGCCTGCTCGATCCGAGGGAGTGCGCGGCACGGCCGCTCGGCTTCTTCTGCCACGGTGTCGGCGACGAGACCGGCCTCGGGGCCGTGTCGCAGACCGGGCTTCTGCGGTGGGCGAGGGAGGCGGGGCTGCCGGTCGCGCCCGAGACGAGGTCGTTCTCCTCGCTCGACTCGCTCGTCGAGCACGGCACGGAACTCATCGAGCGGCTCCACGAGCTCGACTTCGAGGTGGACGGCTTCGTCGTGAAGGTCGCTTCGTTCGCCCAGCAACGCCGACTCGGCGCGACCGCGAAGAACCCGCGGTGGGCTATCCCGTGGAAGTTCGAGAAGTTCGAGGCGCCGACGCCGCTCGCAGGCATCCGCGTACAGGT
>DHLZ01000311.1:21992-25334 GCA_002405515.1 Planctomycetaceae bacterium UBA4655 | reverse complement strand
GTGACGGCTGTCTCGGCGAGACCGAGAACCTCCCCGACTCGACGGTCGTGGCGCAGAAGATCCTCTCCTGCGGCGCACGGGTGCGGGAGCGGTTCGGCGTGCGGCACGTCTGCGAGGTGCTCCGCGGAGCGAAGACCGAGGGCGTGCAGCGACATGGCCACGACACGCTTTCCACGTTCGGGCTGCTGGCGTCGTTCGACCAGCGGACCTGCGAGAACCTCGTGCACCAGCTGCTCGATCAGGGCTTCCTGTCGCGGTCGGCGGGCGATCGGCCGGTGGTGACGCTCAACGAGCGGTCGTGGGAGGTGCTGAAACAGGGCCGCGACGTGGTGCTGCTCGAACCGAGGGTGAAGCAGGCCAAGAAAACCTCGGCCGACGTGGACGACTGGCGGGGCGTCGACCGCGACCTGTTCCAGCGGCTGCGGCTGTGGCGGCGACGGCTGGCGGAGGCCCGCGGCAAGCCGGCCTGGACGATCCTCGACGACCGCGCCCTGCGTGGAATCGCGAGGGAGAAGCCGATGGCGCTGGCGTCCCTCCGCCGGATCAAGGGGATCGGCGACAAGCGTCTCGCCGAGTTCGGCGACGACATCCTCGACATCGTGGCCGGCAAGGACCACTGAGGGGACGGCACTGCTCTCGTTCATGGCCTCTCCCGCCGGGAGGCTTTTTGCAAAGAAGCGTTGCAGGATGCGGCACGCCGCCGCGCCCTTTTTCAGCGGGGCCGGCCCGGCGGATTCACGAACGCCGTCAAACCGTCGTTTTTGCCGATTGTTCCGGTTTGGCACGGCGTCTGCTTGCTCAGAAAGGATGCGAGAGAACATCCGACCCGCAGGGGAGCCCCCACAATGACCACCTCAGCCTGCCTCGACCGGCCCGACGCGATGCTCGAGGCCGCCGCGACCGACGAGGAACTCATGGGCCGATTCCAGGCCGATGACGACCGCGAGGCGTTCGAGACGCTCGTCCACCGCTACGAGCGGGAACTCTTCCATTACCTGCGGCGCTACCTCCACGATTCCGAGGGGGCCGAAGACGTGTTCCAGGCGACGTTTCTGCGGATCCATCTGAAAAGGGACGCGTTCGAGCCTGGCCGGAGATTTCGCCCCTGGCTCTACACGATCGCCACGAACCTCGCGATCGACGCCAGGCGGCGGGACCGAAGGCACCGCATGGCGACCCTCGACGCATGTGGGCCCGACGACGGCGGCAGGCCGCTGGGCGAAACGATCGCCGCCCCGACCGACGGCGGCCAGGAGAAGGTCGATTCCACGGAGACGCTCGACTGGATCCGGGCGGCGGTGGACCATCTCGCGGCGCCGCAACGGCAGCTCGTGCAGCTCATCTACCACGAAGGGCTGAAGTACCGCGAGGTCGCAAGCCTCCTCGGGATCCCGCTCGGCACGGTCAAAAGCCGGATGCACGCGGCCATCGTCGCGATCGCCCGTGAGCCACGCCGCATGGTTCATTCGCCGAGGTAGGCGTCGCGGACGCGGGGGTCGTTCGCGAGATCGGCCGCCGGGCCGGAGAGGCTCACGCGGCCGGTCTCGAGCACGTATCCGCGGCTCGCAAGCCGCAAGGCCGCACGGGCGTTCTGCTCCACGAGCACGACGGCGATGCCCTTCGCGGGCAGTCCAGCGATCACCTCGAAGATCCGCGACACGACGAGCGGGGCGAGCCCCAGCGAAGGCTCGTCGAGGAGCAGCAGGCGTGGCCGACTCAAGAGCGCCCTGGCGAGCGCGAGCATCTGCTGCTCGCCGCCGGAGAGCGTGCCTCCCAACTGCCCCATCCGCTGCCCGAGCACCGGAAACAGGCCGCAGATCTCGTCGATGTCGCGACGGATCCCCGCCCGGTCGGTTCGGGCGAACGCGCCGAGCTGGAGATTCTCCCGCACGGTCAACCGCTGGAAGATTCGCCGCCCCTCCGGCGCGTGCGCGATGCCGAGCCGCGTGACGGCATGCGGCCGCATCCTCGTGATCGGCGATCCGGCGAACCGGATCGTCCCGCCCCGCGGACGGACCACGCCGGAGATCGCCGTCAGCAACGTCGTCTTGCCGGCACCGTTGGCGCCGATGATCGCGACGACCTCCCCTTCTTCCACGGAGATCGAGACCCCGTCGATCGCACGGATCGGCCCGTAGCCCGCCTCCAGCTCCTGCACTTCGAGGATCGGGGTCATCGCATCACGCCTCGCTCCCCAGGTAGGCCTCGATCACCTTCGAATTCCGCTTCACGTCGGCCGGAACGCCCTCCGCGATCTTCACGCCGTGGTCGAGCACGGCCACCTTGTCGCTGATCCGCATGACGATGTTCATGTGGTGCTCGATGAGGAGCACCGTCACGCCGCGGTCGCGGATCCGCCGGACGAGCTCCGCGAGCGCCGCCGTCTCCGTCGGGTTCATCCCGGCCGCTGGCTCGTCGAGCAGGATCAGCCGGCATCCGGTCGCCAGGGCCCGCGCGATCTCCAGCCGCCGCTGGTCGCCGTAGGGAAGCTGCCCGGCGACCCGGTTCGCCTCCGACGCCAGGCCGACGAACTCGAGCGCCTCGAAGGCCCGGCGGCGGGCCTCCTCCTCCCCGCGCACGGCCGACCGCGTGCGGAAGAGGATCGCGAGCGTTCCTCCCGGGATCGAGCGGTCGAGGCCGACCAGCACGTTTTCCAAAGCCGTCATGTTGGAAAAGAGCCGAATGTTCTGGAAGGTCCGCGAGATGCCGGCCCGGGCCACGACATCGGGGCTGCGGCGACTCCGCCGCCAGACCGCCGCGGCGCCCGCCGATCCGATGATCCATCCCGCCACGAGCCCCGCCCAGCCGCGAACGCGGACCCGCCGCTTGCCCGCCGCGAGCCGGTCGAGCACCTCCTCCGGAACGGCATGCGCCGTCTCGGCCACCTGGTCGAGATCGCTGCTCTCGGGCACCGTGCCCGGCCCGGCGCGACGCGCGGTCACGGCGGCCTGAAGGGCATTGCGAAGGGCCATCGCCTCGTCGCGATCCCGTTTGATCGCGAGCACGTCCGAGCCGTCGGCCGTGACGACCCGCCACTTGCCGGCCATCAGATCGACGGCGAGCTCGGCCCGGAAGTAGCTCCGCAGCCGGCTTGCGGCCGCGGAGAGCGTGAAGGGCTCCTTCGTCGCCATGCCCCGCTTCACCACCGCCAGCCAGAGCCGGTCGGCGTCCACGGCGGCCGCCGACAGCACGAGCCCCGTGAGCAGGCCGACGGCGAGGATCCTGAGGAACGTCCTCGGCGTGAACACCCGCTCGATCCGCGTGCCCTCGAACCGCACCGTGCCGAACGAAGGCTCGTAGATGCCGCTGATGCAGTTGAACGCCGTCGTCTTGCCGGCGCCG
>DHLZ01000311.1:15229-21688 GCA_002405515.1 Planctomycetaceae bacterium UBA4655 | reverse complement strand
CCTCCTGCCCGACGCTCTCGTCGGAGGCATGCAGTTCCGCGGCCATCCGCCGCGACGGCACGAGCCCTTCGGGCTTGAGTCGCATCACGAGGATGAGGGCGACGCCGAACACGGCCAGCCGCCACCCGCTGAAGGAGAGGAGGCTCGATCCCCCGGGGTTGATGCCCGTCTCCTGGATCCAGGCATCCGCCCACGGGGCGAGCACCGAGTCGAAGCCGAGCAGCAGCACGACACCCACGAGCGTGCCCGGGATGCTCCCCAGGCCGCCGAGGATCACGGCACAGAGCACCATGATCGATCGGTTGAAGTCGTAGGCATTCGGATCGGCGGTGGTCGAGAGGCTCGCGGCGTAGAGGCATCCCGCAAGGCCCGCCACGGCCGACGAGATGCCGAAGGCGGAGAGCTTCACCCGCACCGCGGAGATGCCCATCGCCGTCGCGGCGAGCTCGTCCTCACGTACGGCGACCCACGCCCGGCCGAGCCGCGACTGCTCGAGCCTCCGCATCGCGAACACGACCGCCGCGAGGGCGAGGAGCGAGAGGTAGTAGAACCACCGCGGGTCCACCGCGAACGCCATGCCGAGGTCCAACTCGCCGAGTTTCACCTTCGCGCCAGGCGGCGGCACCGGGTTGAGCCCCTTCATGCCGCCTGTGATCTGCTCGAGGTTGCGGAGCGTGACCTTCACCACCTCGCCGAACCCGAGCGTGACGATCGCGAGGTAGTCGCCTCGCAGCCGCAGGGTCGGGCCGCCGACCGCCAGGCCGATCCCGGCCGTGAGGAGCACGCTCACGGTCGCCGCCGCCAGGAACCCGATCTGGAAGGGAAACATCGGCACCGTCAGGATCGCCAGGGCGTAGGCGCCGATCCCGAAGAAGGCGGCGATCCCCAGGTGCAGCAGCCCCGTGTAGCCGACCATCACGTTGAGGCCGAGCGCCAGGATGCAGTAGATGAAGAGCGTGGTCACCTGCCCACCGAGCGCCCCACCCAGGGCCGGCACGACCAATGGCAACGCCGCGAACACCGCCAGCGCCACGATCTCCCACCTCCCGGCCAACCCGGCCAGGAGCTTCCGCGGCAGCGTCTGCGGTGCGATTCGGGCGGTCGCCGTCATACCTTCTCCCTCGTCCGACGCCCGAGCAGCCCTTCCGGCCGGAAGACCAGGATCACGATCAGGATCGCGAACACGATCGCGCCGGTCCACCGTTCGCCGAAGTAGCCGCTGCCGAGCGCCCGCACCAGCCCGATCACCAGCCCGCCGACGACCGCCCCGGGGATGTTTCCGATCCCTCCCAGCACGGCCGCCGTGAAGGCGTACAGGCCGTTCTGGAAGCCCATCTGGAAACCGATCGTGTTGATCGAAAGCCCGTAGATCACGCTCGCCGCGCCGCCGAGCGCGCCACCGAGGAAGAAGGTCGTCGCGATCACGCGATCGACGTCGATCCCGACGAGCGCCGCTGCGGTCGGATCCTGGGAGACCGCCCGCATCGCCTTGCCGATCCGCGTGAACTTCACGAGCCCCGAGAGCAGCACCATCAGCGGCATCACGATGGCCACGACGAGCAGGTCCTTCGCGGTGAACCGGAGCGACTCGACGGGCAGAAGGTTCGTGGCCGGCACGAGCTCCGGAAAAGACCGGTCGGCCGGCCCGATCCAGAAGAGGCCGATGTTCATGAAGATGAAGGAGACGCCGATCGCCGAAACGAGTGGGGCGAGCTTCGGCGCCTTCCGCAGCGGCTTGTAGACGAGGCGGTCCACCGCGACGTTCACGAGGCCGCAAAAGAGCCCGCAGACCACGACCAGGAACAGGATTCCCAAGGCGGTGGCCGAGGGGCCGGCCTCCGCCAGGCCGACCGCCGTCACGAGCGACAGGGCGAGGCACGAGCCGAGCATGATCAGGTCGCCGTGGGCGAAATTGATGAGCCCGATGATGCCGTAGACCATCGTGTAGCCGAGGGCGACCAGCGCGATCAGGGCGCCGTTGGTAAGGCCGATGGAGCACTGCTGCAGGAAAAACTCGGTGTCGAACATCGATCGGCCGTCAGGGGGATCCCGCGGCCCCCCCTTCCCCGCCCAGCACTTCCTCGAAGCAGAACTCGCCGCCGCGGACGACGCTCACCGTGAGCGTGGCGAGGGTCGTGTCGCCGTTGGCGTCGAAGCCCCAGTGGCCGAGCGCGCCATCGAAGTCTCGGATCGCCCGCACGGCGTCGGTGATCGCCCGGCGGTCCTTCCGGCCGACCTCGCCGATCGCCCGGAGCACGACGCTCGCGGCCTCGTAGCCGTAGACGGCATACGCCTCGGGGGGCTCGCCGAACCTCTTGCGATAGCGGTCCACGAAGTCGCGGCCCTTGCCCGTGAGCTTGTCGGGCGGGAGCCCGCCGAAGGTCACGAAGCAACGCCCCTCGAGGTTCGCCGCGCCCGCCGACTCGATGAACACCTGCTCCCGGCAGCCGTCGGGCACGAGCAGCTTCGCCGTGATGCCGGCGCTGGCCATGTCCTTGGCGAGCTGGCCCCCCTTGCTCTGGGTCGTGCCGCCGAAGTAGACGAGATCGGGCGACTTCGACTTGATGCTCGCCATGAGCGACTTGAACTCCTGGGCCTTCGCGTCGATCGAGTCGTGCCCGAGCACGGCGATGCCGATCTCCCGGCACCGCTCGTCGAAGAGGTCCGCGAGGCCTTTCCCGTAGACCTCGTTGTCGTCGAGGATGTACACCCGCTGCACGCCCCGCGTCTTCGCCCAGTCTGCGGCGAGCGGCCCCTGGAGGTCGTCGGCCGGCACGACCCGCACGTAGTTGATTCGCCCCGTGGGGCGGTAGACCTCCGGCTCCCCCGGCTCGCCGAGCCCCGGCTTCGTCAGGCCCACGGCGGTGTTCGCCGGCGAGATCATGAGCAGGTCGCCGAGGTTCAGGATCGGCATCGACACCTTCGCCGCCCCCGAGTTGTAGGTGCCGATGTAGGCGACGACGTCGGGATCCTGGAGCGCCCTCCGCGCGTTGGCGGCCTCGGCCTCGCTCGTCCACTGTCCCGCCGCGGCCGTCGCGTCGTCGAGGTCGAGGTAGTCGATCGTGAACGGCCCAGCCTTTCCGCCGGCCTCGTCGATCGCCATCCGGATGCCTCGCACGAGCGCGTCGGTCTGCTGCTTGGCACTGCCCGTCCGGGGCAGGCTCGACACCAGCCGCACCCGCGTCGGGTCGGCGGGGCGACACCCCGCGACCACCGCGAGGACGACGGCCAACAAGGCCGCCGGCGACACGGCGACCGGATAGTGCGAACGATTCATGAGAAGGAATGTAGAACCGACGTCGAAACACCGTCAAACAGCCCGGCAGGCCGCCCTCGGCCGTCGAGGCGTCGGGGATTGGGCTTTCGGATCGCGTCAGATCGGAGCCTCACGGCGTCGCCGGGAACCGCGTCGCCAGGAAACCCATCGCCGTTGCGTGCGATAGAGTGTTTGCTGTACACTTTTTCCCTGGAGGTTCCGTGACCCGTCGCAAAGCCCTCGTCGTGGTCGATTTTCAGAACGATTTCGCCCATCCGGCGGGCTCGCTGTTCGTGGCGGGGGCGGACCGCATCCTGCCGCGGATCGACTCGCTCCTCTGCTCAGCGAAGGGCCGCGGCGATCTCGTCGTGACGACGCAGGACTGGCACCCCGCCGACCATGTTTCGTTCGCCGCGACACACGGACTGCCCGCGTTCACCCTCCGCGACGGCGACATCACCTGGCCGGTCCACTGCGTCGCCGGCAGCTGGGGCGCGGAGCTGGTTGCCGGTATCGCCCCCTCGCAGGTCGATCACCGCGTGCTCAAGGGATTCGAGCCGGGGATCGAGAGCTACAGCGGCTTCGGCGGCCGGGAGTTCACCGGCGCCGCGGCCGGCAGGAATCTCGAGGAGATCCTGCGGGAGTCGGGCGTCGAGGAGATCGACGTCGCCGGGGTCGCCACCGAGTACTGCAACCGCGAGACGGTGCTCGACGCGGTGCGACTCGGCTTCCGGGTCCGCTTCCACACCTCGGCCGCGCGGGCGGTCGATGCGGCCGCCGGGGAGCGGGCGATCGCCGAGATGGCGGCCGCCGGGGCCGATATCGTCTGAGCAATCCGGGAACGGCACTCCAGAAACCTCGTCATGCCATTCGACCTCGCCGCCTACCGCGACTCGCTCCGAAGCTTTCCCGACATCACCTACGCGGTGTTCCGCGAGATTCCCGACGACGACGTCCGGCTCGACATCGCCCGACGCAACAAGGTGATCTCCACCGACACCTACAACCGCACGATGAACCGGATCAAGGGCCGCCGCGGCCGCCTGCCGGAGGCCTACACCCTCACGTTTCGCAGGTCGTCGAACGGCCGATTCCTCGTCGTCTACGGCCTGCGGCGGGCGATCCACGAGGCCCTCCGCCCGCGGTTCACCCGGGGCGAGGTGGACTTCGCCCGCGACTTCTATTCCGAGCAGGCGACCAAGGGGGGCAACGGCTTCTTCGACGAGGCGATGTGGCGGGAGGTGGTCGATCTCCACGAGGGCCGGCTGCCGCTGAAGGTGAGGGCCGTGGCCGACGGCACGGTGCTGCTTCCGGGTGAGCCGGCCGTGTCGGTGGAGGGCCCGGGCGAACTCGCCGCCCACCTCGAGCCGCTGCTCCTGCGGGCCTTCTACGAGACCGCGGTCACGACCGACGCGGTGCAGCTCGTCCACACCGTCGGTGCGAACCGCGTCGTGGAGGCCGGCAAGCGGGCCGCGATCAGCGAGGAGGACCACGTCCGCGCGGTGCGGTCGCTCGCCCTCGCCGGCATCCGCGTCACGAGCAACGACACCGCGGCGCTCGCGGTGCCCGAAGTCCTGACGGGGGGCACGACGGCCCACCGGTTTTTCGCATCGTACGACACCGAGCTCGAGGCGATGGAGGAGGCGATCGCCGCCTGCGACCGGATCACGCTCCTGGTCGATCTCATCGATCCGGTGGCCGGGATCGAGAAGATCATCGCGCTCAAGAAGAAGTATCGCGGCACGGGCAAGGTGATCTTCATGCGGCTCGACTCGGGCGACCTGGCCGAGCAGGCCCGCTACGCCCTCCGGCGGCTCCGCGAGGAGGGGATGGACGATCCCTCGCTCGACCGGATCTCGATCGCCGACGTCTCGAAGCTCGACGACCTCGAGCGGCTCGACGCCGCCGTCCGCGAGATCGGCGTCGATCCAGGCCTCTTCGTCGGCTACGTCACGGGGCAGCTGCTCGTGATGGAGGGCAAGACACGCAATGCCCTGTCGGCGGCCTACAAGCTCACGGAGGTCGATGGTCGCTTGACCGGCAAGGTGGCCGTCGGCTCGGGCAAGGCAGCGATCCCGGGCCGGCTCAACGTGGAGCTGCGGGCCGACGAGCGGGTGATCGTGCTCGACGACGAGCCGGTCGCCGGCCGACGCCTCCTCGCGACCGTCTACGACCGCGGCGAGTTCCTCGACGATCTCGACGACCGCCGTGCCCTCGCCGAAGCCGGGCGGGTGCTCGCCGAAACGTTCCCGTCGCGGCTCCTGCCCCCGCGGCGAAGCGTCGCGGTCGAGGCCGCGATCCGCCAGGTCGAGGAACGGTTCCTCGCGCAGGTCGCGGCTCCGGGCTCCTGACACGCCGAATCATGTGGTCCCCGCCATGACGCCATCGTCCCGCTCGCCGCTCGTTCCCACGCCCGACGGGGCCATCGTCGTCTGCCAGATGGAGGTCATCCCGGGCGACCCCGAGGCCAACCTCCGCCGCATCCTCCGCGGCATCGACGAGGCGGCCGAGGCCGACGCCTCGCTCGTCGTCTTCCCCGAGATGGCCCTGCCCGGCTACCTGCTCGGCGACGAGTGGGAAAACGACGCCTTCCTGCGGGACGTTGCGGCGATGAACGACGAGATCGTCGCCCACACCCGCGGCCGCACCGCCGCCGTCTGGGGCAGCGTGCGGCCCGTCTTCGGCGACCATTTCCCGGTGCTCGGCCGCGTGCCGCCGCTCGGCTCCCGCGGCGAGGATGGCCGCACCCGCAAATACAACGCCGCCTTCGTGGCCGCCGACGGCGCGGTCGTGGGCAACGGCGTCTTCCCGGGCTTCACGCCGAAGTCGCTGCTGCCGAAGTACCGGGAGTTCGACGACGAGCGGCACTTCCACTCGCTCCTGAAGCTCGCGCAGGAACTCGAGCTACGGCCGGCCGACCTGCTCGAGCCGTTCGAGCTCTCGATCGCCGGCGTGGCGAGGAAGGTGGGAGTCATCCTCTGCGAGGACATGTGGGACGACGACTACGCCTTCAAGCCGGTCGAGACCCTCGTCGCGAAGGGGGCGGGGATCATCCTCGACCTGTCGGCCTCCCCATTCGGCATCGGCAAGCAGTCGAAGCGCGACCGCATCCTGGAAGTTCGAAGCCGGGGCTGCGAGTTCTACTACGCCAACTGCACGGGCGCGCAGGACAACGGCAAGAACGTGTTCGTCTTCGACGGCGC
>DHLZ01000311.1:12454-15022 GCA_002405515.1 Planctomycetaceae bacterium UBA4655 | reverse complement strand
CGTCGGCAAGGCGACGGGCACGCTGCCGGAAACGCTCCAGCCGGAGACGGTCGAGATCGCCAAGGTCCGCGACGCGGTGGTCGTGGGCCTGCGGGCGACGCTCACGCGGGTCGGGGCGTCGAAGGTCGTGATCGGCCTGTCGGGCGGCATCGACTCCGCCGTCGTCGCCGCACTCACCGTCGAGGCGATCGGGCCGCAGAACGTGATCGGCCTCACTATGCCGAGCCGCTACAACACCGCCACGACCCGGGGGCTCGCCGCGGAACTCGCCGCCGGCCTCGGCATCCGCTTCCTCGTCGCACCGATCGAGGAGGCCGTGGAGGCGACCCGTCGGCAGATCGCAGGGCTCACGGGCTCGCCGGTCGCGGGGCTCGTGGACGAGAACATCCAGGCCAGGGACCGTGGCAGCCGGCTCCTGGCGGCGGTCGCCTCGCAGATCGGTGCCATCGAACGCTGCGGCGTGGTCTTCACCAACAACGGCAACAAGACCGAGCTGGCCCAGGGCTACTGCACGCTCTACGGCGACGTGAACGGCGCCGTGGCCCCGATCGCCGACCTCTACAAGACGCAGGTCTACCGGCTCGCGCGGCATCTCAACGCGACCGGTGGCGGCCCGATTCCCGAAGGCATCCTCGCGGTGAAGCCCTCGGCCGAGCTTTCGGAGCTGCAGAATCCCGAGCGGGGAGGGGGCGACCCGTTCCAGTTCGAGTACCACGACAGGCTCCTCTCCCAGTGGATCGAGTGGCGGCGCGACCCGGAGGACATCCTTGCCGATTTCACGGCCGGCTCCCTCGAGCGGTCGCTCGGGCTGCCGGAGGGCAGGCTCGTCGTCGGCGATTTTTTCCCCGATGCCGCGGCGTTCATCGACGACGTCGAGCGGTGCTGGCGGCGGTTCAAGGGGAGCTTTTTCAAGCGGGTGCAGGCCCCGCCGATCGTCGCCGTCAGCAAGCGGGCCTTCGGCTTCGATCTCCGCGAGGCGCAGACGGCCGCCCGGTTCACCCGCCGCTACCGTCGGCTGAAGGAGTCGATCCTGGCCCCCAGGGAGACGCGATGACGCTCGTGCCTTCCGTGCCCGACTCGCCTGACCTCTTCCGGCTCTCGGTGCCGGTGCCGGCGATCGACATCGTGCTCTTCACCGTGGCCGACGGGGATCTCTGCGTCGCCTTCATCGAGCGCGACTCGTCGCCGCGGAAGGGCGGGCTCGCCCTGCCCGGAGGCATCGTGGCCCGCGGGCACTGCCTCGAGAGCAACTGCAACGACATTCTCGAGCGGAAGGCCGGCCTGCATGCCGCGGCCGCCGTCTACAAGGAGCAGCTCGGGGCCTTCGGCGATCCCGGCCGTGACAGCCGCGGCCACGTGCTCTCCGTGGTGTTCTGGGGGCTCGTGCCCGAGTCGTCACTTGCGACGGCGATCGCCGAGGGGCGGATCCACCTCGTGCGGCATGCCGACCTCGGCTCGACCCGCGTCTGCTTCGACCATGCCAACCTCGTGCGGGCCGCCAAGGCGCGGCTCGACGAGCGGCTCGCGACGAGCACGATCGCCCGACACCTGCTGCCGAGGCGGTTCACGCTGGCCCGGCTGCAGGCGGTCTACGAGGCCATCCTGGGCCGCCGGATCGACAAGCGAAACTTCCGCAAGCGGATCACGTCGCTGGGGCTCGTGCGGGCGACAGCCGCCTTCGACCGCTCCGCCTCACGACGACCGGCCCGGCTCTACGAAATGGCCGCCGCTCCGCCGCGGCGGTTCTGAGAGCTCCGCCGGCCGAGGCGGTGGTCACCGCCGATTGATCGCCGGAGCCGCATCGACGTCGTCGGCCGCATCGACGAGCAGGTCGGCGAGCTGGTCGATCTGCATCTGCATGACGTCGACCGGCGAACGGAGAAACGACGGATCGTCCCAGAGCGACGACCTCAATCGCGCGATCTCGACCTTGGCCTCGAGCTGCCGAATCGCGTTCTCGGAGACGGCCGTCGGCTGGCGGCGGTGCACCGCGGTGGCGGCCTCGAGCTCCTTCTCGGCGACGCGGACCATCGCCTTCGCCTCGGCCCGCTGCATCTCCAGGGCGTTGCCGTGGGGATGCTCCCGCGTCGCTGCGACCTGCGATCGCAAGACTTCGACCCGGTTGCGAAGCCGACGCATGTCGGTCTCGGTGAGGAGACCGGGAGTGTGCCGGTTGAGCTCCTCCGCCTTCGCGAGCTTCAGCTCCGCGAGCCGCAGCCGGGCTTCGGCATACCGAACGTGGAGCCCGGCGTCCGCGGTTCCCGGAGCGGCCTCGGCGGCCGCGGGTTTCGGATCGGCCGCCTCTGGCCGGTCCTGGCTCACGACCGCAGAACACCAGAAGACGGCGGCCATCGCGATGCCGCCCACGCCGGCTCGTGCCATGGCTCCACCGCGTTGCTCGCCGCTCGACATGCATCACCCCTTTCAACCGTAGAGTAAATAGTACCTGCAACCATCGGCATCACAATCAAGTTGACTGAGCCTTCAGTATGACTGCGAGACAGTCTGTTCACAGTGACGAATACCGGAAGCCCGAGGCGCAAGTTCCCCTGCAGGCGATCGCTGGAA
>DHLZ01000311.1:12131-12260 GCA_002405515.1 Planctomycetaceae bacterium UBA4655 | reverse complement strand
CAGAAAGGCGGCGTCGAGTCATTCAAAAACGCTCGGAATGGACACTGTTTTCCAAATCACCCGGCTCTTTGCGCGCCCCTGACGCCCCTCTCGGCTTGCGTCTCGGGCTTCCGTGTTGAGGACGGGCTT
>DHLZ01000311.1:0-11897 GCA_002405515.1 Planctomycetaceae bacterium UBA4655 | reverse complement strand
TGCGTCTGCCCTCCCGGCGGCAATACGGCGTCGTTCAAAAGCGATTCATGACCGGCCATCGAAGTGCGGGGCTGCGTCAACGCCCCTCTCGGCTTGCGCCTCGGGCTTCCGCGGAGCCAGTGAGTTCGCCAGCAGGGAAACGCGGCCGCGGGCAACCTTCAGCCGGCGGTCACCGCGACGAGCCGCCACGCGCGGTGGATGCGTTCGTTGCGGAAGTCCTCGGGAATCGTGCGGTGGCTGATCTCGCGGACCGTGAACAGCCCGCCGACGGCGGCCTCGTCGAGCTTGAACCGCCGAAAGTTGGTCGAGAAGTAGACGACACCGCCGTCCGAGAGATTTTGCCGCACGGCCGCGAGCAGCGCCGCGTGATCCTGCTGAACGTCCCACGGCGTCTCGCTCTTCGCGGACCGCGAGAACGTCGGGGCATCGACGACGACGAGATCGAACGGCTTCTCCCCCCGCCGCCCGCGGTGCTCGAGAAAGGCCCTCGCCTCGTCCCGCACGGTGCGGTGCCGGCCAGCGTCCTTGAAGCCGTTGGCGGCGAGGTTCGTCCGCGTCCAGTCGAGATAGGTGTTCGAGAGATCGACGCTCGTGGTCTCGGTCGCGCCGCCGGCCGCCGCGTAGACCGAGAAGCTGCCGGTGTAGCAGAAGAGGTTGAGCATCCGCTTGCCCGCGGCCTCGGCCCGCACCATCGACCGCGTGGTGCGGTGGTCGAGGAAGAGCCCCGTGTCGAGATAGTCGGAGAGGTTGATCTCGAAGACGAGCCCCCCTTCCTTCACCGCGACGATCGCCTTCTGGGCGGCGACCTTCTCCACCTGCGAGAGGCCCCGCGTGCGGGATCGCTTCTTGAGGAACGTCCGGTTCGGGGGAATGCCGAGCTCCGCCGCGGCCGCCTCGACGATGCGGTCGAGCCAGACGTCGTGCTCGATCTCCGTCCGGGCGTGCGGCCGCTCGTACTCGGCCGCGTGGAGCCAGCCTGCGTAGAGATCGATCGCGAGCGGAATCTCCGGGATGTCGCGGTCGTAGACGCGATAGGCCTCGATCCCCTGCCGCCGGGCCCACTTGGCCAGGTGCTTCTGCCGCTTCGCGAGCCGCCGGCGGAAGTCGCCGATCTGGTCAAAAAGGTGCCTGCCACCAAATCTGGGAGATTTGGGCAACTCGGCAGCATCGCCTTTTTCCTGGCTTTCCCAGATTTGGTGGCTGGCACCTTTTCCTTTTCGTTCGCGGATCTCCACTTCGAGCAGCTTGCAGGCGATCGGGCCGTTGGAGAGTGGCACGCGGCAGCTCGGCCGCAGGCCGAGCTGCTTCGCGGCCGGCGTGTCGGCCGCGAGGATCGCGGCCCGCCAGCCGCCGCAGTGCTGCACGAGCCAGTCGCCGATCCGCCGCATGAGCGCCGCTGCCCGCGGCAGAGGCAGCCGCTCGCCGTAGGGCGGGTTCGTGACGACGAGGCCATGGGCAGACTGCGGCCGGACATCCTCGAAGTGACTCTTCTCGATCGTGAGGAACCGGCCGACTCCCGCGGCCTCGGCGGAGGCCCGCGCGGCCTCGACCGCCTGCGGGTCGAGATCGCTCGCTGCGAAGCTCCCGGCCGGCTCCCGCACCCGCGACTCGAGCTCCGCCACGAGCCTGCCGGCGAGCTCGCGGTCGCAGTCGCGAAACCGGAAGAAGCCGTGCCCGGAACGCCTCGCCCGCAGAAGCCCGGGCGCGATCCCCGCCGCGATCGTCGCCGCCTCGATCACGAGCGTGCCCGACCCGCAGAAGGGATCGAGCAGCGGCTCGCCGGGCTGCCAGCCCGCGATCGCGAGGATGCCCGCCGCGAGCACCTCCGACAGCGGCGCATCCACCTCCCCCACCCTCCAGCCCCGCTGGTGGAGCGAGCGGCCAGCGGCGTCGCGGTAGACCGTGGCGACGTCGCCGACGAGGTGGAGTGCGACCCGCAGCGTCGCCCCGCGGAGATTCACGCTCGGACGCCGGCCGCCGGGTGTCCGCAGCTGGTCCACGATCGCGTCCTTGACGACCTGCGCCGCGTAGAGCGAGTGGGTGAGGAACGTGTCGTGGATCGCGGCGTCGACCCGGAGCGTGTCGTCCGCACGCAATTGCTCCCTCCAGTCGATCTCCTGCACCGCGGCGTAGAGCGACTCGGGCGACGCCGCCGTGAACCGGCCGAGCGGCTCGAGCACTCGGATCGCCGTGCGGGATTCGAGGACGGCCCGGTAGAGCGTCTCCTTCTCGCGGCCCGCCGCCGCCGAGAACTCGATCGTCCGGCGGCCGACGACGAGATCGGTGGCCCCGATCGACGTGAGCTCCCGGGCGAGCACCCACTCGAGCCCCTCGAGCGACCGCGCGGTGAGCCGCGGCGGGGCGTCGGATAGCGGCGCCGGAAGCGGCCGCGGCGGCTCGCGAATCTCGGGAAAAACGGGGGCAGTCGTCACCCTCCGAGCTTACCGCGGGCGACGAGCTTGGAAAGCTCGACCACGGTCACGGGGCCGTCAGGCGGGCAAGGCCGCCATGGCCTTCCGACCAAGGTCGGTCACGACATCGGTGAGATAGCTCCAATACGGCTCCTTCTCGATGGTGTCGCGCACGACGGCGACCGGCAGAAAACGCCGCATCTCCTTTATGAAATCCTCTCGCATGTCGGGCGGAGCGAGGAGAGCCGCGAGCCGGGTGTCGAGCGAGGCGATGAACGCCGTCGCTTCGCGGTCGTGGTCGCGGATCTTCACGGGGATGAGGTGCGCCGGAAGTTCGACCCCCTGCCGGGCGAGCCAGCCTATGTCCCACAGGTCGCGATTCTTGATGCGATTCTCGCGGAATGCGATCGCGATGAGCTTGTCGGCGAGGATTTCCTCGCGGCTCTGCGCCTGGAGAATGAGGCCGGAAGTGCCGAGGTCGATGCCATAGAGATTCCGTAGCATCATCGGCCGTGGATCATGGCTGGGAATGGCGCAGATATCGAGGTTGATCCGCTGGGCCGGCAGATGCCTCCGGCCGGGGCGTGTTTCGATGACGAGCTTCCAGGTGGAGACGTTGCCTCCGGTCTTCACCGGCTCGCTCACCCTGACGGGCAGGCCGTAGCGGTCCATCAGACGTTCCGTGAGGATTTTTCCGAGGTCGGCCAGATCACGGCGTCGGAAATCGTTGCCGCCTGTGAAATCGAGATGTTCACTCAGCCGGGAGGAGCCGTAGCAGGCCCGTAGGCAGGTCCCGCCGATGAAGGTGAGCCCGGCGAGCAATCCGGCCCCGCTCATTTCACGCAGGATATCGTGATGCAGCAGTTCTTTTTCCACCACCGACCGTAGCGAAGCGAGGTCTTCCCGAGCACGCAGTGCTTCATCCACGAGCTGGTCAAACAAGCTCACGGGCCGCCTCCTCATCGACGAGTTCCAGGCTGCGGCGAGTGGCCCTCATGTCTCGCAGGGCCTGCCGCACAGAGGCCCGCCAGAGGCGACGGTCCGGGTCATATGTCAGCTCACGGCTCACATCGTCGGGGCGTTGGGCCGTGTGCACGAATTCGATGTGGCCGTAGTCCCCGCAATCGACCACATGGCTGCGGCCGGAGGTCATGATGCTGATCCAGTTCATCGGGATCTGCGAGATGACTCCTGCCTCGCTGAGAACGGTCTCGAGACTGATGTAATTGAATTCCCCGGCCCGGAGCCGGGCCGCAGCATGAAAGAGCAGATGGCCCGTCGGATAATCCGGCACGGGATAGAGGTAGATGCCCCGGCAAACCCGCTTGAGCAGCCCGGCCTTCGTGGCCCGGGACAGGACCCCCGCCAGATGCCCGCAGCCAGGCACCGCCGCGGCCAGATCCGAAGCGGCAAAAACGCAGTGTTCGCGATCGGCCAAGCGCCGCAGTGAGTCCGCGAGCTGCTTGAGAGGCTGCATGCACTTAACTATACAAAAGATTGCATAAAGTGCAAGTTTGTGTGCGGTTGCCGCAGGTCGCTGGCCGTGACATTCACGAAGCCGACGCCCGCGGAACCGCGGTTGACCGGGCCATCCGGCGGGCGACGAGCTTGGAAAGCTCGACCACGGTCACGGGCACGAGCGAGAGCAGGAGCACGAGCCCCCACTCCCGGCCGAGGTGCGTTTCGACGGCGAAAAAAGGCTGGGCGACCGGGATCGTGACGACGACCAGCTGAAGCAGGGCCGAGACCACGCCAGCCACGACGAGGGCTGGATTCGAGAAAAGCCCCCGGGCGACCGCCGTCGCGGAATCACTGCGGCAGGCGAAGGCAAAGAGGAGCTGCGAGAAGGCCGCGATGCAGAAGGTCGCGGCGCGGGCCATGGGAAGATTTTCCTCCCGACCCCGCCATGCGAACCAGAACCCCGCCGCGGACGCTCCCGCGATGAGCACGCCATGCAGCAGGATCGTCGCCCCGCGGCTCCATGTGATCACCGGCTCCCGCGGCGGACGCGGCGGCCTGCCCATGAGATCGGGCTCCGGCGGCTCGACGCCGAGCGCGAGCGCCGGCAGGCCGTCGGTGACGAGGTTGATCCAGAGGATCTGGATCGGCGCGAGCGGCACGGGCCAGCCCGCGAGCGACGAGAAGAACATCAGGAGCACCTCGCCGGCGTTGCAGGAGAGCAGGTAATGAATGAACTTCCGGATGTTGTCGTAGATGCCGCGGCCCTCCTCGATCGCCGCGACGATCGACGCGAAGTTGTCGTCGGTGAGCACCATGTCGGAGGCCTCCTTCGTCACGAACGTTCCGGCGAGGCCCATCGCGATCCCGATGTCGGCGGCCTTCACGGCCGGCGCGTCGTTCACGCCGTCGCCGGTCATCGCGACGACCTCGCCCCGGCCCTTCCAGGCCTGCACTACCCGCAGCTTGTGCTCGGCCGAAACGCGGGCGTAGACGGCGATGTCGCCGACGCGGCGGGCGAGCTCCTCGTCGGTGATGCGGTCAAGCTCGGCGCCGGTGACGGCCTCATCCCCGTCGGACATCATGCCCAGCTCCCGCGCGATCGCCCGCGCCGTCTCCGGATGGTCGCCCGTGATCATCACCGGCCGGATGCCCGATCTGCGGCAGAGCTTCACGGCCTCACGGACCTCGTCCCGCGGCGGATCGAGCATGCCGGCGAGCCCGACGAAGACGAGCTCCCGCTCGACGCCGTCACCGTCCGGAAGCCGCCCGCCGGGAAGCTCGCGGTAGGCGAACGCGAGCACCCGCAGCGCCTCGCCGGCGAGGGCGGAGTTCGCCTTCGCGATCTCGCGACGGCGTTCGTCGTCGAGCCGCACGACCCGCCCGCCCCGAAGCTCCGATTCACACGCCGCGAGCACGACCTCCGGTGCGCCCTTCGTGAGGAGCATCCGTGAGCCCTCCCTCCGCACGACCACGCTCATCCGCTTCCGCTGGGAATCGAACGGGATCTCGTACTCGATCCGCGCCGCCTCCGTGTCGCGAGTGAGGCCCGCCTTCATCGCCGCGACCACGAGCGCGCCTTCGGTCGGGTCGCCGACGAGCTCCCAGCCCTCGCCGCCGTCCCCCTTCGGCCGGACCTTGGCGGTGCTGCACCACGCTCCGATCTCGAGCAGGCGACGGACCGCCTCGTCGTCGAGCCCGTGAACCTCGCCTCGGGGCGCATACCCGGAGCCGGTCACGGCGTAGCGGCCGTCCGCGGTGACGATCTCCCGCACGGTCATCTCGTTTCGCGTGAGCGTGCCGGTCTTGTCGGAGCAGACGACCGTCACCGATCCGAGCGTCTCCACGCTCGGCAGCCGGCGGACAAGAGCATTTCGCCGCACCATCCGCTCGAGACCCATCGCGAGCACGAGCGTCACCACCGCCGGCAGTCCTTCGGGCACCGCGGCGACGGCGAGGCTCGATGCGAGCAGGAGCACGTTCAGGAGTTTCTCCCCCCGCCAGACCTCCATCGCGACGATCACGCCGACGATCGCGAGGCAGACCACGATCAGGATCCGCCCCAGTTCGCCGAGCCGTCGCTGGAGCGGCGTCGGCTCGCGGCGATCGCGTTCGAGGAGGCCCGCGATCCGGCCGAGTTCGGTGGCCATGCCAGTCGCGGTCACGATCGCCGCGCCGCGGCCCGCGGCGACGACGGTGCCGGCGTGGACCATGGTGAGCCGGTCGCCAATCGCCGCATCCGCCGGCACGTCGGCATGCGCATCCTTCTCCGCGGGCACACTCTCGCCGGTGAGCGCCGCCTCCTGGACGGAGAACGAGTGTGCCTCGACGAGCCTTGCGTCGGCCGGCACGGCATCGCCCGCGGCAAGCTCGAGCCGGTCGCCCGGAACGATCTGGCTCGCCGGGATCTGCCGGGCCCGCCCGTCCCGCACGACGACCGCCGTCGGAGCCGAAAGCTTCTTGAGCTCCGCAAGCGCCGCCTCCGCCCGCCCCTCCTGCAGAAATCCGATCACGCCGTTGACGATCACGATCACGAGGATTGCCGCCGTGTCGGCCCACTCGCCGAGTACGCCCGAAATCACCGCGGCGACGAAGAGGATCCAGATGACGAGATCCTTGAACTGCGCGGCGAGCCGCACCCACGCGGGCACGGGCGGCAGCTCCTCGAGCACGTTCGGGCCGAACCGCGCAAGCCTGACGGCCGCCTCGGCCTCCGACAGGCCACCCCGCAGGTCGGTCCGAAGCGAAGCGGCGACGTCATCGATCGACTGATCGTGCATGGCGGACTCCTCGCAGAGTCAGTATCGCCGATCGAACAAGAGCCCCTTCAGGTCCGGGCTGCTGCAGTTTCTTGGAACCGGTCCTGCATCGCCTGCACGCCCATCGGCTCGGTCTTCAGTCCCTCCATCGCCCGCACGACCGCCTCGGCGGCCGGGAGCGTCGTGATGCAGGGCACCCCGTAGAGCACGCTCGCCGCGCGGATGCGGCCCTCGTCGGTGCGGGCTCCCTTGCCCCGCGGCGTATTCAAAATGAGGTGGACACGCCCGTCGATGAGGTGATCAATGAGGTTCGGGTGCCCCTCCTGGAGCTTCTTCACGACCTCGACCGCGACACCCGCCGCGGTCAGGGCCCGGGCCGTGCCGCTCGTGGCGATCAGCTCGAAGCCAAGCCCGATCAGCCGTCTGCCGAGCCCGACGATCGCCTCCTTCGCCTGGTCGCTCGCCACCGACAGGAAAATCCGCCCCTTCTCCGGCAGCATGATCCCGGCGGCGACCTGGCTCTTCGCGAAGGCGATGCTGAAGCGGTCGCTCACCCCCATCACCTCGCCCGTGCTTCGCATCTCGGGCCCAAGCGCGATGTCCACGCCCGCGAACTTCACGAACGGGAAGACGCTCTCCTTCACGCTCACGTGCGACGGCACGGGGTCGCTCTCGATCCCCTGCTCCGCGAGCGTCATGCCTCCGATGATTTGGCCGGCCATCACCTTCACCGCCACCTTCGCCACCGGCATGCCCGTCGCCTTCGCCACGAAGGGCACCGTGCGGCTGGCCCTCGGATTGACCTCGATCACGTAGAGCGTCGGCTTGAGGCCGCCGTCGCCGTCGGGCTCCTTCTTCACCGCGAACTGCACGTTCATGAGGCCGACGACGCCGAGGCTCTTGGCGAGGCCCGAGGCGGCCCGCTTGATCTCGTCCACGACCTCCGAAGAAAGACTGTGGGGCGGGATGCAGCACGCCGAGTCGCCCGAGTGCACGCCGGCCTCCTCCACGTGCTCCATCACGCCGGCCACGATCACGTCCTTCCCGTCGCAGATGCAGTCGACGTCGACCTCGATCGCGTCCTCGAGGAACCGGTCGATGAGCACGGGCTGCCCCTGCGCGACGGCAAACGCCTCGGCCACGTACCGCTCGAACTGCACCTGGTCGTAGCAGATCTCCATCGCCCTGCCCCCGAGCACGAAGCTCGGCCGCACGAGCGACGGGTAGCCGATGCGGGCGACCTCGCGGCGGGCCTGCTCGAGGGTGCGGGCGATGCCGCTGGCCGGCTGCTTCAGGTCAAGCTTGTCGAGCAGCTCGCGGAATTTCTCGCGGTCCTCGGCCGTCTCGATCGTCTCCACGCTCGTGCCGATGATCGGGAGCCCCGCCGAGGAGAGGGCCCTCGCGAGGTTGAGCGGCGTCTGGCCGCCGAGCTGCACGATCACGCCGTCGGGCTGAATCGCATCGGCGATGTTGAGCACGTCCTCGCAGGTGAGCGGCTCGAAGAAGAGCATGTCGCTCGTGTCGTAGTCGGTGCTCACGGTCTCTGGGTTCGAGTTGACCATCACGCTCTCGATCCCCATCTCGCGGAGGGCGAAGCTTGCGTGGCAGCAGCAGTAGTCGAACTCGATCCCCTGCCCGATCCGGTTGGGGCCGCCGCCGAGAATCATCACCCGCTTCTTTCCCGGCTGCTTCGGCCGGACCTCGCTCTCCTCTTCCCATGTCGAGTAGTAGTAGGGCGTGAAGGCCTCGAACTCGGCCGCGCAGGTGTCCACCGCCTTGAAGGTCGCGACGATTCCCCGCCGCTTCCGCTCCTCCCGCACCTCGAGCTCCGCTCCGCCGAGCATCACGGCGAGCTGCCGGTCGGAGAATCCATACTGCTTCGCCTGCCGCAGCAGGCCGTCGTCGACCGCCTGGAGGCTCCCGACCGACCGCAGGAGGCTCTCGAGCTCGACGATCTGCCGCAACTGGTCGAGGAACCAGGGATCGATCGCGGTCAGCTCGTGAAGCTCCTCCGTGCCGAGCCCGGCCTTGATCGCGTACCGCAGATACCAGACGCGGTCGGGGTCGGGCGTTGCCACCCGCGCGCGGATCTCGTCGATCGACGGCTCCGCGGCCGTGCCCCAGAGGTCCTTGCCATCGCAGCCGAAGCCGAACGACCCCACCTCGAGCCCGCGAAGCGCCTTCTGAAACGCCTCCTTGAACGTGCGGCCGATCGCCATCGTCTCGCCGACGCTCTTCATCTGCGTCGTGAGCCGGCTGTCGGCCTCGGGGAACTTCTCGAAGGCGAACCTCGGCACCTTCACGACGACGTAGTCGATCGAGGGCTCGAAGCAGGCCTTCGTCTTCCGCGTGATGTCGTTCTGCAATTCGTGCAGCCGCCAGCCGACGGCGAGCTTGGCCGCGATCTTCGCGATCGGAAATCCGGTCGCCTTGCTCGCCAGGGCCGACGAGCGGCTCACCCGTGGGTTCATCTCGATCACGATCATCCGGCCGGTCCGCGGATCGACGGCGAACTGGATGTTCGACCCGCCCGTCTCGACGCCGATCGCCCGGATCACGGCGAAGCTCGCATCCCGCATCCGCTGATACTGCTTGTCGGTGAGCGTCATCGCCGGGGCGACCGTGATCGAGTCGCCCGTGTGCACGCCGCAGGGATCGAAATTCTCGATGGAGCAGATCACGACGGCGTTGTCGTCGGCGTCCCGCATCACCTCCATCTCGTATTCCTTCCAGCCGATGATCGACTCCTCGACGAGCACCTCGCCCACGGGCGAGAGATCGAGCCCCCGCTGCACCTTCTGGTCGAACTCTTCCCGGTTGAAGGCGACGCCCGACCCCGAGCCGCCGAGCGTGAAGCTCGGCCGGATCACCGCGGGCAGGCCGATCTCGGCGAGCACCTCGCGGGCCTCGGGCAAACTCTTCACGATCCGGCCCCGGCAGGTCTCGAGGCCGATCTTCTGCATCGTGGACTTGAAGATCTCCCGGTCCTCGCCCCGCTTGATCGCCTCGGCCTTCGCGCCGATCATCTCGACGCCGTGCTTCGCGAGGATGCCGCGGCGGTCGAGCTCCATCGCGAGGTTGAGGGCCGTCTGGCCGCCGAGGGTCGGCAGCACGGCGTCGGGCTTCTCCGCCTCGATCACCTTCTCGACCATCTGCCAGGTGAGCGGCTCGATGTAGGTCCGGTCGGCCGTGCCCGGATCGGTCATGATCGTGGCCGGGTTCGAGTTCACGAGCACGACTCGGTAGCCGTCCTCGCGGAGCGCCTTGCAGGCCTGGGTTCCGGAATAGTCGAACTCGCAGGCCTGACCGATGACGATCGGCCCGGAACCGATGAGGAGAATCGTGTGGAGATCGTCTCGACGGGGCATGCAAAATTCCCGGGTGCGCGCAAAACTGCCAGAGACTAGCATCCTCCCCCTCGCGGCATCAACGAACCGCTACAATTTCCCGGACCGACACGACCTGCAGGAGTTCCCGCATGAGCATCGCCACCCCCTCGCTCGACGCCTGCCGCGAACGGCTGCCCGACGAGCTCAAGGACATCCGGCTGAATCTCGCGGCCGTCCTCACCGGCGAGAACCTGTCGGCCGCGCTGGCGCTCGGCGTGGCCCTCGCTGCCGCCCGGTTCGTCCGTTCGAAGCCGCTGGCCGACGCGATCGAGTCGGATCTCCGCGGCGGCGGGGGCGAGGCGGCGGCGGCCGTCGTCTCCGACGCCGTCGCGTCGGCCGGCCTGATGGCGATGAACACGGTCTACTACCGGTTTCGACACATGCTCGGCAAGGAGAGCTACGAGGCCCGCTCCCCGCGTCTGCGGATGGGCCGGATGGCCCAGCCCGCCACGAGCAAGGCCGACTTCGAGCTCATGAGCCTCGCCTGCGCGGCACTTGCCGGATGCGAGCTGTGCATCAAGAACCACGAGGCGAGCCTGCTCCACCTGGGGGTGAGCGAAGACGCCTGCCACGACGCCGTCCGCATCGGTGCGGTCATGAATGCTGCTGCATGCGGGCTTGCCGGCGGCTAGTCGCCCACCTACCCTCCCTCCCGCACGGAGCCCGGCCCACACGATGTCCGACATTCTCGAATCCCCGAGGCAGGCCCGGTTTGGACGTGCCATCGGCTTTCGCGTCGTCGGCATCGGCGGCTTCGCCCCCGACAACGTCGTGACCAACGCCGACCTCGCCCGCCTCGGCTGCGACGCCGAATGGATCGAGACGCGAAGCGGCATCCGCGAGCGGCGGCATGCCCCGCCGGAGATGGCCACGAGCGACATGGCCGTCGCGGCTGGAGAGCGGGCGATCGCGGCTGGATCGGTCGACCGCCGCTCGATCGACCTGCTGGTGCTCGGCACGTTCACGCCCGACATGCTCATCCCCTCGACCGCGTGCATCGTGCAGGAGAAGCTCGACCTCGACGCCCCGGCGATGGACGTCACGGCCGCCTGCGCGGGCTTCGTCTACGCCCTGGCGACGGCGGCGCAGTTCCTGGCGGCCGGATCGAGCTCGACCGCGCTCGTCATCGGCGCCGACGCCAACTCGCGGCTCGTCGATCCCGACGACCTCAAGACCTGGCCGCTCTTCGGCGACGGCGCCGGCGCGGTGTTGCTCGCCCGCGGGGAGCCCGCGGGCGACGTCCGGGGCCTGCTCGCCTTCTCGCTCGGCTCCGACGGCCGCGGCGCGGGCCTGCTCGCCTGCCCGATGAGCGGCTCCCGTGAGCCAATTTGCGAAGAGGGCGCCCGCAACCGCAGGCAGTTCATGCAGATGGACGGCAGGGCCGTCTTCAAGTGGGCGATCCGGCTCGCCGAGCAGAACGTGCGGGAGGTGGTCGCCCGCGCGGGCCTGACGCTCGCCGACATCGACTGCTTCATCCTCCACCAGGCCAACGCCCGGATCATCGAGGGAGCCCGCGAGGCGCTCGGCATCCCGTCCGAGAAGTTCGTGATGAACCTCGACCGCTACGGCAACACCTCGAGCGGCTCGATCCCATTGGCGATGGACGAGGCCTGGCGGGCCGGCCGGATCGGCCCGGGCAGCACGGTCGTCGTCTGCGGCTTCGGCGGCGGCCTCGCCTGGGGCAGCGCCGTCTGGCGGCTCTAACTTTTTCCATGCAAGGGCCAGCTTGACGTTACTACCCCGAGCACGATGTTGTTGACAGTGGTTTTCGGCTGACTGAGCGCACCACGGTCCCACGGAAGCCCGAGGCGCGAGTTTCCCTGCAGGCGTTCGCTGGAAATTCCCGGAAGCCCGCGGCGCGAGCCGAGAGGGGCGTCAGG